>NZ_JALKBB010000035.1:0-66554 GCF_023016025.1 Arenibacter sp. S6351L
CACCAAGTGGGAGAGTAGGCCGCCGCCTTTTTTTGAAGTCCCTTCATCGCAAGATGAGGGGACTTTTTTTTGTACTATATCCAACACAGGGCACGGCGCTGGCGTGATCGGTTCCAGCATCCGTTCCTGCTTCGCTACGCTTGCAGTAACGGGCTGTCATTGAATAGGCCGCCGCCTTTTTTTGAGAGTCCCTTCATCATCGGAT
Source organism: Arenibacter sp. S6351L (assembly GCF_023016025.1). Lineage (NCBI taxonomy): Bacteria > Pseudomonadati > Bacteroidota > Flavobacteriia > Flavobacteriales > Flavobacteriaceae > Arenibacter > Arenibacter sp. S6351L. The sequence continues at coordinate 206 of NZ_JALKBB010000035.1, forward strand.
GAGGGGACTTTTTTTTGTACTATATCCAACACAGGGCACGCCGCTGGCGTGATCCGTTCCCGTAGCCGTTCGTGCTGCGCTGCGTTTGTATCCCAAGGGGGTAATTAATTGATATATTAAGCAATCGGTACATTTTCAATTCAACAAATTATCTCATTTTCAAATTGACCAATCGCTACATTGATTCATTGATACATCAAATTATCATTTTCCTATCAAGCATTATTCAACATCCTCCCAAAATAGTTTCAACATTATCTTTTGAGTAACCCATTTTTTAATATCTTGTCTCTTCTAAATAATCTACACAATGAAAAATAGTTTTGCTTATCTAATGAGCCTAGTATTCTGTCTAGGAATTTTAAATACAATTACAGGGCAAACAGGGGGAGACAAAAAGAAAGATGGTTGGATTTCCTTGTTCAATGGTAAAAATTTGGATGGTTGGAAAGTCGGGGAAAATGCCCATACCTTTTCAATTGAGGATGGGGCTATTAAAGTAGAAGGGCCAAAGGCACATTTATTTTATGTTGGCGATGTGGAAAACCATGATTTTAATAACTTTGAATTCAAGGCCTCTGTTATGACCAGGCCTGGTTCCAATTCTGGGATTTATATACATACCCGTTATCAAGAGGCCAGTTGGCCAGTATATGGTTATGAGGTACAGGTGAACAATTCCCAAGGGGATTGGAAACGTACCGGTAGCCTATATGATATAGTGAATGTAATTGAAACCTATGTAGGCGATGATGAATGGTATACGGAATATATTAAAGTAGAAGGTAAAAGAATAATTATTAAAATAAATGATATTGTGGTTGTGGATTATACCGAACCTGAAAATCCTAAACGTGATCCAGGGGAACGCCAGCATAGGGTGCTAAAGGGAGGAACCTTCGCACTGCAAGGTCATGATCCTAAAAGTATTGTTTATTACAAGGATATTATGGTGAAACCTTTGCCTTAATGCAGAACAAGATTATAATAGGAATGCGCTTCTCCAAAATTTTATCCGTTATAATAGGTGGCCTAATACTGTGCTTACTAATAGTAGGCTGCCAACAACAATCTGAAAACTTAAAACAAAGACCTAATGTAGTTTTTATACTGGTCGATGATTTGGGCTTGGTAGACCTTGGTATAACCGGCAGCACATATTACGAGACGCCAAATATTGATAAATTGGCAAAAGAAGGCATGGTGTTTACCCAAGGTTACGCCGCCAGCCGGGTTTGTAGTCCCTCTAGGGCTAGTATTATGACCGGCAAATTTACAGCTAGACACGGAATCACGGACTGGATAGGAGCTGCATCCGGTACCGCATGGCGATCCCATAATCGTCACGATAAACTATTACCTGCCGAATATGTACACAGCTTGCCGAAAAATGATGTGACCATCGCCGAAGCTATGAAGAAAGAAGGGTATAAGACCTTTTTTGCGGGAAAATGGCATTTGGGCTCGGAAGGATCTTATCCTGAGGATCACGGATTTGAAATCAACAAAGGAGGATGGGACAAGGGAAGTCCAATGGGGGGGTACTTTTCACCTTGGGACAATCCAGTATTGCCCAATAAAATTGATGGTGAGAATCTTACCATGCGCTTGGGCATTGAAACCGCAGATTTTATTAAACAGCACAAGGACTCTACTTTTTTTGCTTTTCTTTCGTTTTATGCAGTGCATGGACCAATACAGACCACCCAGGAAAAATGGAACAAATATAGGAACAAAGCGGAATCATTGGGCATAGCCGAAAATGGGTATAAGATGGAGCGGGTCCTACCTATTAGACAGGTGCAGGACAACCCAATTTATGCTGGGCTTGTTGAGAGTATGGACGATGCGGTGGGAGTGGTGCTTCAGGCATTAAAAGATTCCGGACTTGAGGATAATACAATTGTGATCTTTACTTCTGATAACGGTGGAGTGGCCTCAGGGGATTCTTTTTCCACCAGTAACCTGCCTTTAAGGGGCGGCAAGGGATATCAATGGGAAGGTGGTATTCGGGAACCCTATTTTATAAAGGTACCGTGGCTGAAAAATGGAGGCTCGCAAAGCGATTTTCCTGTTATTGGTACTGATTTCTATCCAACTATTTTGGATTTTGCCAATATTGATGCCTTATCCGAACAACATATAGATGGTATTAGTCTAAAACCTATTTTGGAGGGTAAAAAAATGGATGTTGTAAGACCATTATTCTGGCATTATCCCCATTATGGCAATCAAGGTGGAAATCCATCATCAATTATACGCGAAGAAAACTGGAAACTTATCCATTATTGGGAAGATGGGAGCGACGAACTTTATGACCTGGCTACTGATGCGGGGGAACAGTCCAATGTAATAACCCAATATCCCGATATCGCTAAAAAGTTAAGTAAAAAGCTTCATGGTTGGCTCAAGGAGGTAGGGGCCAATATGCCATCAAAGGATCTTGAATACAATGCCGAACTTGCTCAAAAGCGGCATAATCGAATTGTAAATGAAAGTTGGCCGGCTTTGGAAGCGGAACGATTAAAATTCTTATCAAAAGATTTTAAACCCAACGAAGACTGGTGGGGCAGCAAGGTGACGCAGGACTAGGAATAAGTTTTGGACATTTCGAACAGTACTTGGCATTGGTAATCCTTACCCGGATTTCAGTTATTTCATCATATCTCCTAATTTAAATAGATATTTGTTCTAGACGTGTAGTAGCTCGTGCAGTGGTGCCTGGATTTTTCCATTTGCATTGGATAGATTTATAGCTTCTGGAGTATCCTAGTATTTTGCCGTGTTTAGACTTTGAAGTAGCGGTTTTTCGTTTTTTTTGTTTTTTCCGGTAAAAGTGAGCTCAAGTTTTATAGCGGCCTAAGGGCATTCCTGTCTTCTCTTAAATTTATAGATCTATACCGGTTTCTTCCTTCAAATTTTCAGGATAAAAATTGGCCCGACTACCTTTTTATGGTTTTGCAATACTATAGATTTTTAAAATTGGAAAGCTTTTGCCTAGATAAAAGCTTCAAAACATAAATGAAAATATAGTTCACCTAGACCAGTAGGTTATTATCGCCCTAACATATTGTACTCATAAAATGCTTTTAGTTTTATATCATGGGTTTTATAACTGTTTCAAGGGATACATTAGTGCGAGGGTGCTTATAACTCGTTTAAAATCAAAAATTTAAACTTTATTGTTCTATAACGCATGTTATGAGCAAATGATTGGGCGATATGAGCAAGATGTACGGTGCAGCGGTAGCCTATATTTGATTGCACTCGGACGATGACCGGGTTGGAATAAATAAAAACTAATGGAGTAATTGTAGTTTTCATTGATTTTTAAAAGGCAACTAATGGTCACGGAAAAGTTAAAAACCAACAAGATTTCTTGAATAACTTAAAAACTTTAAAATGAAAAGAAAAAATGAACCAGTGCGTGGTTTTAAACCTACGCAAAAGGTACTATGGACCACCTTTTTATGTTCCATGGTCATGTTTCTTGCTAATGCCAAAACGGATTTAAATGGGATTTTAGTGCCTATGGATTCCATGTTGATTGGCGTGGAGCTGCAATTGCAGATAAATGGATCAATTACAGATGCCGATGGTGTTCCCTTGCCAGGGGCCAACATTGTGGAAAAAGGGACATCCAATGGAGTTACTGCAGATTTCGATGGTAATTTTGCCATTGAAGTAGCAAATGAAAATGCAACCCTTGTGGTGTCTTATATTGGGTATGCCACCAAAGAAATTTCTCTAAATGGGCAAACGACCATCGCGGTAAGTTTGGAAGAAAGTGCAGCAGGTTTGGATGAAGTAGTACTGATTGGGTATGGAACCCAAAAGAAAAGTGATTTGACAGGAGCTGTTGGTTCTGTCTCCTCTGAAGAGCTTCAGGAGCGACCCGCCGCAAACCTTACGCAGTCCCTATCCGGAAAAATGCCGGGAGTTAGTGTTTCGATCAATTCCGGTAGGCCAGGGGGTAAATCCAATATAAGAATTCGAGGAAATTCCTCTGTTAGTCTTGCCAATGATCCATTGTACGTTGTGGATGGGGTCATATTGGTTTCCACGGGCCTTGCGGACAACAGCACCCCGATCGATTATATCAATCCAAACGATATTGCTTCGGTAGAAGTATTAAAAGATGCCTCGGCTACCGCTATTTATGGGTCCCGGGGGGCTAACGGTGTTGTTTTGGTTACTACCAAAAGAGGAAGCAATACAGGAGGTAGAATCAGTTATGACAGTTACTACAGTCTGGGCACTCTTGCCAAAAAAGTTGGGGTACTTAATTCCGAGGAATTTTTAATGATCGAGGAGGTAGCCTATCAGAACGCAGAAAAATATGATGCAGTTGGTTTTGCAAACGGTAAATATACCGATCCTGCCTTGAAAAGAAACGATCCAAGATTGTTCGATGTCAATGGAGACCCAATTTATGATACAGACTGGCAAGATGAAGTTACCAGACCGGCATTTACCCAGAATCATCAGTTATCTTTTACAGGAGGAAATGAGAAGGGTAGTTATGGGGCGTTTTTAGGATACATGAACGAAGAGGGTATAATGAAGGACTCGTGGTTAAAGCGATATTCAGGGCGCTTTGTTTTTGATTCCAACATTAAAGATTGGTTAAAGGTAGGTGGTAGTTTAAGCTATAATAATCAGAACGAAAGGGTTATACATGCTTCATGGGTAGGAAGGAATATGATAGAAAATATTCCTATCATTCCAGTTAAATACCCTGATGGTACCTGGGCCAGTAATGCAGATTACCCGGGTATGGAAGGAGGTCCCAATCCGGTAAGGGTTGCTGAAGAATACAAGAGATACCTAAAAACCAATACCGTGCTGGGAAATATATTTGCCAATATTACTTTGGCGAAAGGACTGGATCTTAGAACGTCTTTGGGGATTAATAGTATCGACCAAAAAGTCAATGAATATGCTGGAAGGGAACTAAGTTTTATAGGGACCAATACGAACGGATATGCCACTCGGTCATTAAACGAGTATTTGTCATGGCAGTTTGAGAATTATTTGACGTATCAGAAGGAGATAGCCGAAATTCATTCACTAACTGGTTTATTGGGTATTTCATGGCAACATGTCAACAGTTCCAATTTTAGTGCCGGTTCTCAAAATTTTTCAGACGATTTTTTTAGCTATGATAATTTGGGAGCAGGGTCTGTTGTACGTACACCAAGTTCAAGTGCATATGCCTATGGTCTTAATTCTTATTTTGGAAGAATCAACTACGGCTTGTTAAATAAATATTTACTTACGGTTACTGGGCGTGTAGATGGATCTTCAAAGTTTGGAGCTACCAATAAATATGCGTTTTTCCCTTCAGCAGCATTGGCATGGAAAGTGTCTGAAGAAAATTTCCTAAGGGAATCCTCGGTAATTTCCAATCTTAAATTGCGTACAAGTTATGGTGTTACCGGTAACTCGGAAATTCCGGCATATGGGGCACTTTCAGGTCTTGGAAACTATGCCTATGTAGTTAATAATGCCATAGTAAATGGTATTGGGATAGACAGGTTGGCCAATCCTAACCTACAGTGGGAAAAAACGGATCAGGTAGATGCCGGTATAGAGTTGGGTCTTTTTAATGGCAGAGTTTCTATGGAAGCAGATGTCTATAGAAAGTTGACCACAGATATGCTTTTAAATTCTCCAGTGCCAACGAGTAGTGGTTATGCTTCAGTATTTCGCAATATAGGTAGTATGGAAAATAAGGGAGTTGAATTTTCCTTGAATACCAAGAATATTATGAATACTGATTTTTCATGGGAAACCGATTTCAATATCGCCATGAACAAGAATAAAGTTGTAGCCCTTTCCGGAGGAAGTGATATATTCTCCAGTCGTACTATAATCAGGGAAGGAGAACCTGTAGGTTCGTTCTTTGGGTTGGTTCACTTGGGAACTTGGGGAACGGATGAAGAGGCCGAAGCCGCAAAATATTTCAGGTTGCCTGGGGATGTAAAAATAGAGGATAGAAATAATGATGGGGTTATCAATCAGGCGGACCGAACAATTATAGGGAAAGGTATACCTGACGGATACGGTAGTTTTATCAACACCTTCCGCTATAAGAATTTTGAATTATTGATCGATCTGCAATTCCAATACGGTAATGACATAATGTACATTACCACGCGCCCACAGGAAAATCGTCAGGGGATTGCAAATAGCTTATCCACTGTCTTAAACGGTTGGACCCCGGATAATCAGGATACCCCAATTGCCCAGTGGAGACCAGTGTCCGCAGGTTATGATAACTTGGATACTTCCCATATGATCCAGGATGGGTCATTTATTAGGGGGAGAAACCTTCTGTTGGGCTACAATTTTCCTTCCGAAATGACTGAAAAAATAAAACTCAACAGGCTTAAGATATATACTTCTGCGCAAAACTTCTTTGTTAGCACAAAATATCAAGGTTATGACCCTGAGGTGCAAACCAGCGATAATACTTTTGGACAAGGAGAGGTTAATTTTGATCAATATCCCAAGCCCAGGGTATTTATGATCGGGTTGAATGCAACATTCTAATTAAAAAAAAGATAAAAATGAAAAATTCTATAAAAACACGATTTGGGTTATTGTTAATGGCCTTTTTGCTATTCCTTGCCACAGGATGTTCCGATTTTCTTGAGGAATCTGATCCTACCAACATTACGGCTGAAAGCTATTTTAAGACCGCCGAGCATGCCGAGACTGCCGTATATTCCATTTATTCCAGTCTAAGGTCTGTGAGGGGCGGCAGTTATGGAGGTAGTCCCTGGCTAATGCTGGAATTTGCAACGGGACTTGCCGATAGTGATTTGGGTCAGGCCGACAATAGTAATATTATTAGAAATTTGACCAATACCTCGGATAATGCATATGGTAAATCATATTGGGACAGTAGTTATAAAGGAATAGCCAATGCCAATTTGGCCATAGCAAACATTCCGGAAATTGCTATGGACGAAGCCAAGAAAAATAGACTTTTGGGCGAAGCCAGGTTTTTGAGGGCCTATTATTACTATAACCTTGTCAGAATTTTTGGTTCGGTGCCTTTGATTACAGATCCCATAGATTTAGGTTCGGAAAATCTTTATGCCGTTCCGGGATCTGTTGAGAATATCTATGCTGCAATTGAAGAAGATCTTACATTGGCAGAGGCTTCAGGATTACCATTTAACGATACCACTGGAAAAGTTACTTTGGGCGCCGTAAAATCCCTATTGTCAAGTGTCTATCTTACTATGGCCGGCTATCCCCTGCAAAAAGGGAATGAATATTATAAGAAGGCGGCGGACAAAGCTAAAGAAGTAATCGATTCGGATCAATACAGTTTATTTCCGTCATATGCCGATCTACATGACCCGGCCAGTAATAATATAGGTGAGAATATTTTTATGGTGCAATATGAAGCTTTTGTGGATCCTTCGGATTGGCAGCCATTAATCATCCCTTACAATATGAACATCTCTGCCTATTCAGCCCAAACAGGAGCTATTTATGCAAATCAGGATTTCATTCAATCCTATGAAGCTGGAGATAAAAGGGTGGAGGAAAAGGAATTTTACTATACTACCTATACTTCAAAATTCGATAGGAGTGAAACTGTTGTCTTGGGAGGGTACTTTTTATATAAACATTTTGATATTGTGGCCAATCTTGAAACGGCTAGTAGTGACCTTAATTGGGATTTAATCCGCTATGCAGAGGTACTTTTGATCTATGCTGAAGCCCAGAACGAAATTTCCGGTCCTACAATAGATACTGAAGAGGCCTTGAATAAAATTAGAAGGAGAGCAGAACTTGACGAATATACTGGACTTAGCAAAGAGCAATTCAGGGAAGCAGTCTGGAAAGAGAAATGGCACGAATTAAGCTATGAAAATGTAACTTGGTTTGATATGGTCCGTCTTAGAAAGGCTTTGAACGTGGCCACAGGAAGCTTTGAGGACTTTGTTGGGCATAAATTTGCTTATGGTCCCACGCTTACTGCAAGGGAATTATTGTTCCCTATTCCTACTGATGAATTGCGCAATAATGAAAACCTTGTGCAAAACCCGGGATATTAATTTAAAGACAATTTAATATTTTTATGGCTGAAGAACTCAAATATGTCGACTTTAGAACTTTTAATATAGTAGGTCGCTATAAACGTGTTTTTCGAAAATTCATAAAAGTATCCTGGTCAACAAATAATAAATAGTATTATGATTGGATAATATTTATATAAATAATAAAGGAAATGATAACTAAATTGTTCAAAAATAAATTAGGTTTGATTATGATAATAGACAACTTACGTCCATTAGGTACTTTGGTAGGATATTTTAAGGTTTTTGTTTTAGCGGCATTTGTGCTGCCAATAATCTCAAATGCTCAAAGCACGGTAAAGAAAAAACCCAATGTTATCATCGTAATTACCGATGATCAAGGTATGGGAGATTTGGGTTGCTATGGAAACCCATACATTAAGACACCTAACCTAGATGCATTTTATAAGGAGTCGGTGCGCTTTACCAATTTTCATGTCTCCACCACCTGCGCTCCTACTCGTGGAGCCATAATGACGGGCAGACATACCAATAGGATCAACGTATTCCATACCATAACCGGTCGTTCACTGCTGTTTGAGGATGAAGTAATTTTACCTCAAGTGTTGGCCCAAAATGGCTATACCAATGGAATGTTCGGCAAATGGCATTTAGGGGATAATTATCCGTACCGTCCTGAAGATAGGGGGTTTCATGAGGTCGTTAGGCATGGTGGGGGAGGAATCACCCAAGGACCAGACTATTGGGGCAACGATTATTTTGACGATACTTATTGGCACAATGGGGAAACTCAAAAATACAAGGGTTACTGTACCGATGTCTTCTTTTCAGAAGCTATGGACTTTATAGAAGAAAATAAAAACGACCCATTTTTCTGTTACATTGCCACCAATGCTCCCCATGGCCCATTAAACCTTCCAAAGAAGTATTTGGATATGTATAAGGGAGTAGATGGCCTTAAGGAGCAATTTCAACGCTTTTATGGGATGATAACCAATATCGACGACAATTTTAAGTTGCTGCAAAAGAAGTTGGACGAGTTGAAGATAGCGGACAATACCATCTTGATCTTTATGACAGATAATGGAACTGCTGGTGGGCATCAGGTTTTCGATGCTGGTTTAAGAGGAGGTAAAGGGAGTGAATATGAAGGTGGTCATAGGGTGCCCCTCTTCATTCGCTGGCCGGACGGACAACTTACCGGAGGTAAGGACATAGACAAACTGGCTGCAGCCTATGATTTGTTGCCTACTTTTGTGGACGTTTTGGGACTGGATTTCAATCCGGTGAAGCCTTTGGATGGAACAAGTCTAAAGCCATTGCTTTATGGCAATGATGAGAATTGGTCCAGCAGAACATTATATATCGATACCCAAAGACTTCAAAACTTGGTAAAATACAGAAAATACTCTGTTATGGATGACAATTGGAGGTTTGTTAACGGAACGGAACTTTATAACATGAACACTGATCGTAGTCAGACCAAAAATGTAATAGATCAACATCCCGAGGTGGTGGAAAAGCTGTCCGAGGGTTATGAAAGATGGTGGCAGTCGTTTATGGATGAAGGTGTTAACGAAAGATATGCCTACATAAAAGTAGGGTCACCCCAAGAAAATCCCAGTCGTATTTCTTCACATGATATGCTAACGGGTAAATTTGGGCATATGTGGCATCAATATGGAGCTGTTAGTGCTACCCAAGCTACCGGAAGGTGGAAAATAGACTTTATTGAGGATGGTGAATATAAAATCAGTCTTTGTCGCTTTCCAAGGGAAAGTGGGCTGGCCATAAATCAAACCTTTCCAGCACAGGAAAAAATTGTGGAGCTGGACAGGACTATGCCGGCAAGCATAAAAGACGATTTTGAAAAGGCATATCTATATGTTGCCGACCTGGAACAAACTGTCAAAATTGAAAAAGGACAAAAGGAAGTGTCCTTTACTGCCAAAATTTCTGCTGGAAAATATGACATGGAAGCACAACTCATAGATAAGGATGACAGGGTGCATCCTGCTTACTATGTCTATATTGAGAAATTATAATCAAAAAATATCTAAGCTATTCTATAGAAAGAAGAAACGTCTAACATTATTTTTGATGGTCAATTGAACTGGCTGGGGGATATAGTTTATAACACCCCTCCATCTAAAAACCCCTAATTTGGAGGTCATGTCCTCCAAATTAGGGGTTTTTGAACGTTTTTCTTCGGAGACTGTGGTTTGTTCCTCAAGTCTTGTAAGCGTAGGAAGGCATCTCCTTCGTTACGGAATCTTTCATGCCCATTGCGACCATAAAAAGTCCGAGGTAATTTGGGAGGGTAAATGGTCAAAGAGCAAGGCCGTCCTGCTGGCTATTTCGGCAAAAGGTATTTGGGAACCTTATTTTATAAAGAGGACCTAACTAAAAATACTTGGAGACCCTCATAGCGATTTTTGGGCAATTAATATAGGTAGGGAACTAGAAAGCTAGAGGTTAAATGGAAACTTTGGACAAAGTGGAAATTACCAACCACGGCGCACTTTAATTAATAATTCCCTTAAGTTATACAGTATGAAATTATTGCTGTCCAAAGAAAAAAATGTAATAGATTTTCCGATGCCTCCGACCTTAGAAATGCATAGGCTCTTTTCATTTGTGTTTTAACGGTGTTGATGGAAATCCCCTGCATTTCAGCTATTTCGGCGTAACTACGTCCATTAATAATGGCAGAAATAAATATTTGTTTTCGGCTTTCGGGCAGCTCGTTCAGTAGGGCCTGTATCTTCCTACCGTTTGCATTGGGAGGATCCATAGGTTCCGGGTCGTTGTATTTCGGTGTATTTAGACTTTGAAGAAGCGACTTTTCTTTTTTTGCTTTTTCAAGGGAAAGTAAGCTCATATTTTTAACGGCCTTAATGGCATATGCCTTAAAGGAGATGGTTAGGGAAACCGCATCCCTTCGTTGCCAGTACGAGATGTAAAAATCTTGCACAATATCTTTGGCCGTATCCTTATCCTTGACAATTCCAAAAGCAATTAGGCACAACATAGGGAAATGCTCTTTAAAAAGATTCTCCATTTCTTGGTTGTAATTTTTCTTGTTTTTGGTCATGGTTTTATAGGATTTTATATCCTAATTAATGTTTGGGTTATTGTGTTATTGGATAAATAATGGAGTCAATTATACTAATTTAATTTCATTTGGCATAAATATTTATCAAATTCTGAAAAAAATATAATTTTCTTGTCACCCTAATAACCTGAAATAACAACTTATTAAAAAGAACCACAAATAAGCCTTATGCAAAAGTTGAAATCTGTTTTGATAAGTATTGAACAATCCGGTCAAATAGAGGTTGATGTACTGGAGCATCTTACCCAGGATGAAAAGGAGATTGTCAATACACTTTTTCATGAGAATTTGGTGTCGGAGGCCTTGGTTTTTCTGGAAGAAATGGACGCTGATTTGGAATGGCAGGAGTTTTTGGAGAAGGCTAAAGTTTCTAAAAAACAAAGGGTTTCCCTTTGGAGACCATTGCTAAAGTATGCGGCAATTTTTGCTGGAGTTATTGCGACAGGGTATTTGGTGTTTAGGCAAAATGATATGGCTAACCAAAATCCCATTTCAGAAACTTCCATAAAACTCAAAATGGGGAACGACAATGTGAAGGTAATCCAGGAGGAGAGCAGTCAGCAGATAGTTTCCACTTCGGGTAAAGTGTTGGGAGTGCAAAAGGGCAATAGGATAAGCTATAGAGTTGATTCGGAAATTGGTGAGCTCGTGTATAATGAATTGGAGATTCCGTTTGGGAAAATATTTGAAGTAGAGCTTTCTGATGGCACTTTGGTACATTTGAATTCCGGTACAAAAATAAAATATCCTGTAAAATTTCTGAAAATTGGGAAAAGGGAAATATTTATAAAGGGTGAAGCATATTTCAAGGTAGCCAAGGATAAGGAACATCCATTCGTTGTGCATTCCGATGAAGTAGCCGTGGAAGTATTGGGGACCGAATTTAATTTTTCTTCCTATGATGAGGATGATGAAATCAAGACTGTATTAGTAGAGGGGGCCGTTAGCATGACAAATGCATTAAGGCCAGAAGATAATTTGGTGCTAGTTCCGGGGACAAAGGGGGCTTGGAACAGAATATCCCATGTAACAAATGAAGAGAAAGTAGATGTTGGCCTGTATACAGGATGGATTAAGGGAGAACTGGTTTTTAGAAATGTGAGCTTTAAGGATATGTCAAAAAAGCTGGAACGCAGTTATAATGTGGTTATTGAAAATAACAATGATCTACTAAGCACGAAAATTTTGAACGCTCGGTTTAATGTAGACATTGAGAGTATAGAGGACGTAATGAAATCTATAGGGGAGGTACATGCTTTTAATTATACCATTAAAGACAAAAGAATAATTATAGACTAATATGAACCAAATAAAACAATAGATTATGTCATAACTTTTTGAATGCAGTACAGAAAGTTCAAAAAAAAATCGGAAAATGCTTGAGACCATTTCCCGATTTAAGAACTAATAATTAAACGACCTTTTCAAAATCATTTAATCAAACCAAAATTATGAAAAATAAATTTATGGGGGTCTTGCTTTATAGGCTTTTCCCCAAATTAGACTTGAAGATGAAACTGACTACATTTTTGCTTATAGTTTCGTTATTTGAGATTCAGGCAAATACCTATGCCCAGGGTACCAAATTAACCTTAGAATTCGATAATGTTCCCATGGAACAGGTTTTTAGTGAAATAGAGGCAATTTCGGAGTTTCGGTTTTTGTATGAGAGTGCTCAGATAGATCTTGATCGAAGAGTAACGTTACGTATCAAAAAAAGAAAAATATCGGAGGTGTTGGCCCTGCTTTTTGCTAATACCAATACCAGTTATAAAACTGTGGATCGACAGGTAATACTTACCAAAAAAACAAATACTGCTATATCGGCCAAGATTGGGGTTGTTATACCAAAAAAGAAAGTGGTCCCGGTACAGTTCCAAGTATCTGGTGTAATCACAGATGGGGATGGCGTTCCTTTACCTGGGGCCAATATCGTAGAAAAAGGAACCTCTAACGGTGTTACGGCCGATTTTGATGGCAATTTTTCTATTGAAGTAGCCAATGAAAACGTGACCCTTGTTGTTTCGTACATTGGATATGCAACCAAGGAGATCCCTATTAACGGACAATCAAATCTTTCTGTTGCACTCGAGGAAGATGCAGCAGGTTTGGACGAGGTTGTAGTAGTGGGATTTGGAAAACAAAGCTCCCGAAAAGTGGTAAGTGCTGTTGCGCAGGTTTCAGGTGAACAATTACAAGTAGATGAAAGACCTGTTACCAGTATTCAATCGGCCCTTGTTGGTTCTATACCAGGGCTTAGAGGGTTCAATTCAAATGGTAGGCCTGGTAGTGCTCCTGGATTTGCAATTCGAGGAAATAGCTCATTGAACAATACAAATATCTTGGTTATAATTGATGGTTTCGAAGGGTCGTTAAGTGATGTAAACCCTCAATCTATTGAAAGTGTTAGTATACTGAAAGATGCGGCAGCAGTTGCGGTATATGGGGCAAGAGGTGCCAATGGTGTAATGTTGGTTACAACCAAAGAAACCCGTAGAGGTGAATCATTGTCTATCTCTTATAGCTTAAATACTTCGATCCAATCACCGAGAGAGCTGCCTAAAACACTTAATTCCTTAGAACTCATGGAATTCGAAAATTTTGCAGTTACAGGTGATCCGGCAGGAGGCAATCCTTATAGTGCAGAAGCACTGGAGTTGGCGAGAAATGGTTTTTACCCAGAAACTGTTTGGCCAGAGGAGTTGTACAATAATAGTGCAGGACAACAATCTCATAATTTGGCGATAAGCGGGGGGAGTGAAAAAACGGGTTATTTGGTTAACGCTAGCTATCTAGATCAAAAAGGGCTTGTTATTGGGTCGGACAATTTCAAGAGATTGAATTTGCGTTTGAAATTGGATACGGATATAGGAGAATGGTTGACTGTTGGAACTAATACTTTGATTACTAATAGAATAACGAACCAAACACCTGCCAACGGAGGTGATGGGCTACTCGGATCCCCTTTTTATCCTGTAAGAAGTGTTGATGGTCTATGGGTAGACAAAGGAAGTCCGGGAACAGCTAATCCTATTGCCGAAGCTGCATCCGGATCGTTCGTGAAAGCTGATAGGGATGCGCTAAATGTACAACTATACGCACAATTAAAACCATTTAAAGGTTTGATCTTTGAACAGCGTGTATCACTGCTAAAAACAAATGAGAATATCAGGGATTGGAACAATGTTTACGATTTTGTAACACTAGATTTTTCAGACCCTGATTCTTATACAAACCCGGAATCAACAAACAGATCTTATTCCATTGGGTCTGCGGATGCACGAAGGCTACGAGTATCTAGCTTCAACGAATATTCGTTCAAAGCCCTTTCCACATTAAACTATGAGTGGACCAATAATGTACATTCCGTGAAAGCTTTATTGGGCTTTCAGTCGGAACAGGGAGAGAATGAGTATGTGATAGCTGGTAGAACAGGGTTTTTATTGGATAATGTAATTGATTTATCATTAGGGCAGGTTCCTGATGTGGGTATTGGAGGAGGTATAGGTAATAGTTCGAGTCGAGGGGGAAATGCCACAACCTTGTCCTATTTCGGTCGATTTAATTACGATTACAAGGGCCGCTATCTTGCTGAAATTTCTTTCAGGAGAGATGGTAGTTCCAATTTTCTTGATAATAATAAATGGGCCTTTTTTCCGGCCGTGGCATTGGGTTGGAACCTAGCTGAAGAATCATTTATGAAGGGAATAAACTTTATCGACCAATTCAAGTTAAGAGGTTCCTATGGTAAATCAGGAGATGATTCAGGCGTGGGAAGAAGAGTAGTGCAATTGGTGAATTTGGACGTGACGGGATATCCAATAGGCGGGGCAATTCAACCAAGTTTAAATTTGGGTTCACCTGCAAGTAGGGATTTAAAATGGGAAACGGCAACAACCCTCAATGTTGGACTGGATTTTTCGCTGTGGTCTGGAAAACTTCAAGTCAATTCGGAATATTTCGTTACAGACCGGGAAGATATATTGGATGAAGTAATTACTCCCATAGAATTTGGTCTTGGCAACGTGCCGGCAAATCTATATGCGGTGAAAAGTTGGGGATGGGAATTGTCAGCGACCCACAAAAATAATATTGGGGCCGTATCGTATTGGCTGTCCGGTAACATTACTGGGTATGATAATGAAATAACTGATCTTGCGGGAAGGGAACAAGTAAATTTTGCTGTAGGACAAAGTATAAACGATTGGTTTGGTTATAAAACGGATGGTTTTTTTGATAGTCAACAGGAGCTGGATTCATATGTCCAAGATGATGGTGTTACGCCAGTGGACCAAAGTAATGTTGGTGGAACCTATTTAGGCGGTTACAAGTTCGTTGATCAACTTACTGTGGATACCAATGCCGATGGAATACCCGATGCTAAAGATGGTGTTATCAACGGTGACGATAGGATTATTTTAAAGCAAAATAGTGATACGAACCTGAATGTCGGCTTCAACTTGGGAGTTTCATTTAAAGGTTTGTCGTTGTCCGCAAGATTTTATGGTGCATTGGATAGAAAGCAATGGTGGAGTGGTGCCTCTGCTCATGAGCCTTTTTTGAACGGGACAAATGCATTTGATTATCAATTGAATTATTGGAGGCCGGATAATCCTGATGCTTATTTTCCGGTACCTCAGGGTAATGGAATACAAGGTTATTCATCCGATATTTCACATCTGATTTTCGATAATGAATTTATCAAGTTTCAAAACATTACCCTGGGCTATGAGTTTGATCGAGAAGTACTTCAAAGAATAGGCTTTCTATCCGGTTTAAACTTTGCTCTTTCATTTGAAAATTTGGGAACGGTTTGGACGAACAGTCCAGTGCGTGAAAACGGATGGGACCCGGAACTAGGGATCGGAAATGTGGATTACCCCTTACCTTTTACTACTTCTTTAGGTATTAACCTTAAATTTTAAACTTATGAAAAATATAAAGATAATAATAAGTATAATGTTGCTGACGATTTTAAGTTCGTGCAGTGACTTTTTAGATGTAACCGATCTTGACGAATTAACCTCCGATTCCGTTTTCCAATCGGAAACAGATATGGTATTTGCTTTAAATGCTATATACAATTATTTGCCTGAAGGTGGAGTTAACGCAGGAGATGAATTTGTGCCCTACTTCTGGACAGATGAGGCGATTCATAGAAATATAAACTCCCAAGGTCGGTTTGATTCCGATTTTAATTGGATAACCGTATCCCAGCCTGGTAATGACTATGTGTTGGACGATTTTTACAGGTACGATAGAATTGCGGATATAAACTTTTTTTTGGAGGCTGTTCCTCAAGCAGAATATTCAACAGAGGAATTGCGCAATAGACATGCCGCAGAGGCCCGTTTTATTAGAGCATTGATTTATGAGAGAATGGTATTGGCTTATGGTGATGTAGCTCTGATTACTGAAATAATTGATCCAGAAGAACTTCCTTCAAGAACTCCAAGGTTAGAAGTTTTCAACTGGGTGATTAGCGAATTGGATGAAATAGTTGATCAACTTCCAATTAGCTACCCTAATACTGATGCAGGAAGGATTACTAAAGGAGCTGTCTTGGCTCTAAAGGCCAGAGCCTATTTGAACGCGCTTGGCTGGCATTCAGATAAAGCGGCTTTGTATAAAGGAGCAGAAGACGCATGCGCGGAAATAATTAATAGTGGAATTTATGATTTGGAAAACGGAATTTCTGGATTTGCCAAATTATTTCTAGCCTCAGGCGATGGATCTTCAGAAGTGATTTTGGCAAATATATTTGTTCCTGAGCTACGGACCCAGGATATGGCAAGAACAGTTGCTCAAAAAGGTTCTTGGAGAGGTCCTGCTGCTACTTATGGAAATAATCAAAGTAGGCCAGGTTACACGTCCGATTTTATAGAGGAAGTGCAGACAATTAATGGACTTTTTCCTAAGGATGACCCGACATATGACCCTTCGGATCCTTGGTCCAATAGAGATCCAAGATTGGCAGTATCGGCGGTTCTTCCCGGCGATGAACTACCTGATAAAGGTAATCCGGAAAATATTTATGTCTATGAGCCCCATCCAGATATCCCACCAAATACTGATGATATTACTAGGCCTTCCAATCCCACCGGTTATAGTTTTAGAAAATATATCGATTATAATTTGGTAGCTTTGGATAAGGGCGATGCCGACTACAAAATTATTCGTTATTCCGAAGTATTGTTAATGTATGCAGAAGCACTTGCTGGAAGAGGCGCTAATGCAGTTGCCTTGACCTATTTGGATAAGGTGCGCGACCGGGTTGGAATGCCAAAATATGCAGATATAGGCCTACCTACAGTAACAAGGGGTACCACCGGCAACCAAATGATCGATGCCATTCTTTTGGAAAGAAGGTATGAATTTGCAGGGGAAGGGCCACAGCGCTGGTTCGATATCTGGAGATATAAACTGGGTAATCAAGTTATAGGACAGGTATATGGTATACCCGAAAGTACCACGCTTTATGGAGACTTAGTAGGGCCTAAATTTCGTCCTGACGGAGATTCATATAATCGGAAGTGGGATGATAAGTATTACCTATTACCAATACGTCAGGATATCATTGATGCCAACCCAAACATTGAGCAAAACCCGGGGTGGTAACATCGTAAAATTGTTAAATTGATACACTACATCATGTTTAAAAAAAAAATAAGGATTCATCAATGGTATAGAATTATTAGGGATAATTCGTGTTTGAGCACTTTTATAATTCTGCTAGTCTTGTTGTCCTCCTGCAAGGAGGGAGAGAAAACGAAACCTGATATAAATGAAATTAGCGAAATCCGCCCCAACATCATACTACTGATGGCCGATGACCAGGGTTGGGGGGATATGGCGTATAACGGACATCCCCACCTAAAAACTCCTAATTTGGATTCCATGGCGGCCAACGGGGCGGTTTTTGAACGTTTCTATGCAGCTTCGGCCGTATGTTCCCCAACACGCGGAAGCGTAATGACGGGCAGACATCCGCTTCGCTACGGAATCTGTCATGCCAATTGCGGCCATGTGAAGCCCGAGGAAATTACCTTAGGAGAAATGGTCAAAGATTTGGGCTATACTACGGGACATTTTGGTAAATGGCATTTGGGAACCCTGACACGTGATATTGTAGAAGCCAATAGGGGAGGAAGGGAAAAATTTGATGGGGACTATGCCCCTCCCTGGGACCATGGTTTCGATGTGAGTTTTGTGACGGAATCCAAGGTTCCCACCTGGGATCCCATGATCACCCCTCCACAATCATCAGGTGACGTAAATGGGAATTTAAAGGAAGGGGAACCTTTTAATACCTCCTACTGGACCGGGCCTGGTGAAATTGCTAAAGAAAATTTGGAAGGTGACGATTCCAGGGTAATCATGGACAGGGCCATCCCATTTATAGAAGATGCCGTAAAAAATGACAAACCATTTTTAAGTATTATTTGGTTCCATACGCCCCATTTGCCGGTTTTGGCAGGGGATGATGACCGAAAGCCTTATACGGACCTTTCCGAAGACCAGCAACATTATTATGGTGTAATATCCGCATTGGACAAGCAGGTAGGGCGATTACGCGATAAGTTACGGGAATTGGGTGTTGCCGAAAATACGGTGCTCTTCTATACCAGCGACAATGGTCCCGAGGGAAAATCGGTCAAGGGCAGGACCCAAGGCCTTACCAACGGACTCACGGGAAGAAAAAGAAGTTTGCATGAGGGTGGAATCCGGGTTCCTGGTATCATGGAATGGGAAGGGAAAATTGGGCCGGGAACCAAGGTAGATATTCCTTGCTTCACTTCCGATTATTTTCCGACTATAGCCAATATCTTGGGCGTGGACCTTGCAAAAAATAAAAGGCCTTATGATGGGGTGGATATTTTGCCCATTGTAAAAGGCGAAGTAAAGCGAAGGACAGAACCTTTGGCCTTTGATTTTCAGGACCAAGCAGCTCTGATAGACAACGAGTACAAGATTTATAGTGATGATAGCGGACAGCATTTTGCTCTTTATAATATCCGTACTGATATGGGCGAAAATAATAATCTGGCAAATGAGCAGCCCCAAAAGTTGAACGAAATGGTTGCTTACTGGAATCAATGGAAGGATTCTCAGGAGACGAGTGCTTTGGGCAAGGATTATTGATTAATTTGGCGACTCTTCCATTAAAGAATAATTGAGATTTAATTTTACATACCAAAAATAACTAATATGAGATTACTTTTATGCCTACCCTTACTTAGTATTTTTCTACTTGGATCCTGTAAGCCATCCGGATCTGAAAAGGTCTCCGAGACTGGAGACAAGCCCAATATCGTTTTTCTGTTTGCCGATGACCAGACCTTCGAAAGTATTAGGGCCCTGGGTTTTGATGAAGTGCATACACCTAATTTGGATCGTTTGGTTAATGAGGGTACTTCCTTTACCCATGCCTATAATATGGGCGGTTGGAACGGCGCCATCTGCGTGGCATCACGGGCTATGATTATTTCCGGTTCGTATATTTGGAATGCTAGGGATAAAAGTGAACTGTGGTCCAAAGGAGACTCCACGGCATTGAACGAGACCTGGAGCCGCTTAATGCAAAAGCAAGGTTATGATACTTATATGACAGGGAAATGGCATGTACAGGCACCTGCAGGTACTATCTTTAATGATGCACGGCACATTCGTCCCGGCATGCCCGGAGATCGTGGAAACGAATTGGGTGCTGCCATTAAAAAATGGAAAGCGGAATCAGGGGACATGAAGGACTGGAACGATTATATGCCGCTTGGCTATGGCCGACCAACGGGTCCGGACGATACGGAATGGCAACCTACAGATACGCTTCAGGGGGGGTTCTGGGAAGGCGGTAAACATTGGAGCGAAGTGGTCCGTGATGATGCTCTTGCATTTATAGATTTGGCCACCAAAAAAGAAGACCCCTTTTTTATGTACCTGGCCTTTAACGCAACCCATGACCCGAGGCAGGCACCCCAACGCTTCCTGGATATGTATCCGCTGGAAAATATCAAGGTACCTGAAAACTTTTTACCAGAATATCCATATAAGGATGATATGGGCAATCAGCCGGGTCTAAGGGATGAAGCCTTGGCACCATTCCCAAGAACGGAATATGCGGTGAAGGTGCACCGTCAGGAATATTATGCCCTGTTGAGCCACATGGATGAGCAGATAGGGGTTATTTTGGATTCCTTGGAGGCTACGGGAAAAATGGATAATACCTATATCTTTTTCGGTGCGGACCATGGTCTGTCTGTAGGGCATCACGGCCTTATTGGGAAACAGAGTATGTTCGACCATAGTGTGCGTATTCCGATGATGGTAGTAGGTCCTGGCATTCCGAAGGGAAAAACTTTGGATCAGGATGTTTATCTGCAGGACATTATGGCAACTTCCCTGGAATTGGCTGGTGTAGAGAAGCCGGATTACGTTCAGTTCAATAGCTTTTTGGATATCATAAAAGGAGAAAGACAGGAAAGTCATTATAATGGAGTTTACGGTGCCTATATAGATGTACAGCGTATGATACGTAAAGACGGATTTAAACTTTTGATCTACCCGAAAATAGATAAGGTACTTTTGTTCGACATGGAGAATGATCCGAACGAAATGAAAGATCTGTCCGAAAGTCCAGAATATAAGGAGAAGGTAAAAACCCTTTTTGCCGACCTATTGGAGCTGCAAAA
This sequence comes from Arenibacter sp. S6351L, assembly GCF_023016025.1. NCBI lineage: Bacteria > Pseudomonadati > Bacteroidota > Flavobacteriia > Flavobacteriales > Flavobacteriaceae > Arenibacter > Arenibacter sp. S6351L. The sequence goes on from NZ_JALKBB010000035.1 coordinate 21,070, forward strand.
AACAATGGAAGATAAGTTGGATCTTAATGATCTCTATAACAAAATGTATAATTAAAGGGAATAACCATTCATGTTGATGCAAAGAATACTTTTTGCCAGCGTTCTTGTGTTTTTATTTGGTTGTGGCGATACAGCTAAAACCAAGTTATCCACGAACCAGCAACCACCTAACATATTGTTTGTTTTGGTCGATGATCTGGGGAAGGAATGGATCAGTAGTTACGGTGCGGAGGATATAGAGACTCCTAATATAGATGCGCTGACCCGGTCTGGTATTAAGTTCAACAATGTATATTCCATGCCCCAATGTACTCCTACAAGGGTGACTTTGCTTACAGGTCAATACCCTTTTAGACATGGTTGGGTCAACCATTGGGATGTTCCCCGCTGGGGCGGGAGTGCCCATTTTGATGAAACAGAGAACCCTACCTTGGTCAATGAAATGAAAAGGGCGGGTTACAAAACATGTATAGCTGGTAAATGGCAGATCGATGATTTTAGGGTAGAACCGGATGCGTTGGAGAAAGCTGGATTTGATGAATACTGTATGTGGACGGGTTACGAGGCAGGTATCGAGGCCAGTGCCGAAAGATACTGGGATCCTTATGTTTATACCAAAGAAGGCAGTAAGACCTATCCCGGTGCTTTTGGACCGGATATTTTTCGTGATTTTATCATAGATTTTCTGCAAGAAAATAAGGAAGGTCCCATGTTTGTTTACTACCCTATGGTATTGACCCATACTCCTTTGGTAAATACCCCGGACGAATCTGCAAATGATAATTTGGGCAAGCACAAGGCTATGGTGCGCTATACCGATAAGATTTTAGGGCAACTGGTAGAGGCTTTAAAGCAAAATGGTCTGTTGGAAAACACCATGATCGTCTTTACTACAGATAATGGTACCACTCAATCCATATCGGGTACTTATAAAGGGGAACAGGTAAAAGGTGGTAAGTCCACTACCTTGGAAGCGGGAATCTGTGAACCATTTGTGGTTAGTTGGCCTGGGCATATTAAAGCGGGTCAGGAATCGAATGCCCTTATAGATTTTACGGATGTCCTTCCAACCTTTTTGGACCTGGCAGGGGTTGACTCAAAGGATAAATGGACACATATCAATGCCTCGCACATTATAGATGGTAAGTCTTTTGCGAAGGTTTTGCTGGAGGGTGACGAGGCCTCGCAACGCAAATGGATATTAGGTATGGGTGGTGGAAACTTTGCTCGGCTAACCGAAAATGGTGTAGAAAATCAATTTAAATTCAGGGATAGGGTTCTACGGGACCAACAATTCAAATTATATATAGATTCCAACGGTAAACCGGAACAGTTCTTTGATTTGGTCAATGATCCCTTTGAGCGCCATAACCTAATGGACAGTCTTAATACTGCCGAGAGGAAAAATAGTTATAACAGTCTATTGGAGGTGGTTAATTCTTTTCCATTAGAGGATAGTGACCTTAAATACAAAAATAATCCACCGCAAGATTGGGATGTGGAAATTACTGCGGAGAGCGGTACATGGAAAATGTAATCTAATTCCTATTGTGGGATTTTAAGGTTGCTTAGTTCTAATAGTTTAAACTTTGCGAAGTTGCCGTAACCTTAAGGACATCAATAAAATAATGTTATTTAGGTTAGTTAAGATGCTTGATCGTATAAGTATATGTAACTGAGGCTAGGCTCGCCGATGGTGAAATAAAAAAAATCCAACCCATGTAACGGGTTGGATTTTTTTTATCTATTCTGGTCTTCAGAAAATATATTAAACCCTTGGTAGGTCTCCCTCTCCTTTTAATGGTAAATAAGACGTTCCCATGAGATAGGTATCTACATGGTAAGCCGCTTGTCTACCTTCGGAAATGGCCCAAACTATTAAGGATTGCCCTCTTCTTTGATCACCGGCTACAAATACGCCAGGGACGTTGGTCTTATAATCGGCTTCACTGGCCTTAATATTGGTACGTGGATCGGCCTCAAGGCCCAATTGCTCGGCTACTGTCATTTCGGAACCTGTAAAGCCCATCGCCAAAAGTGCTAATTCGCATTTCCACTCTTTTTCAGTACCTGGAACTTCCTTAAGCATAGGTCGTTGTCCGGGTTGTGGAACCCACTCTACTTCAGAAGTAATAAGTCCTTTTAAATTACCATTTTTATCACCAATGAATTTTTTGGTGGAAATGCTAAAAAAGCGCTCTACACCTTCTTTGTGGGAAGAACTTGTTCGCAATCGCATTGGCCAAAATGGCCAAGGTTGATCTTCCGGACGTCCTACTGGAGGTTTCCCTAATATTTCAAAATTGGATACCGAAGTGGCGCCGTGTCTAATGGAGGTTCCAATACAGTCAGATCCCGTATCTCCCCCACCTATAACCACAACGTTTTTGCCAGTAGCTTTTATTTCCTCGCCCAGATCTTTAATACCGTCTACGCGCTTATTATTTTGTTTTAAGAAATCCATGGCTTGCACTACACCTTTAAGGTCTGCTCCTTCTATAGGCAGTCCTCTTCTCACGGTGGCACCACCAGAAAGTACAATGGCATCAAATTGATCTTTGAGTTCTGTAGCCAAAACATCAACGCCCACATGAACACCGGTCTTAATTATAATACCTTCTTCCTCTAAAATCTTAACCCTTCTGTCAATGATATTTTTTTCCATCTTAAAATCAGGAATACCATATCTTAGAAGGCCTCCAACTTTTTCATCCCTTTCAAAAAGGGTAACCAGGTGTCCTGCTCTGTTCAACTGTTGGGCCGCTGCAAGTCCGGCGGGACCCGATCCAATAACGGCAACTGTTTTTCCAGTTCTGCTAGCGGGAGGTTCTGCTACTACCCAGCCTTTTTTGAAAGCTGTTTCAACAATGTTTTTCTCAATGTTCTCTATAGTTACCGGGTCTTCATTGATACCCAATACACAAGCTTCCTCGCAAGGCGCGGGACAAAGCCTACCCGTAAATTCCGGGAAGTTGTTGGTGGAGTGCAATATTTCTGCAGCTTTATCCCATTTGCCAAGGTAAACTGCGTCGTTGAAATCAGGTATTAGATTACCTAACGGACACCCACTGTGACAAAAAGGAATACCACAGTCCATACATCTTGCGCCTTGGTCCTTAAGCTCCTTTTCTTTCATTGGGAGCGTAAATTCCTTGTAGTTTTTCACTCTATCCTCTACAGGAGCGTATTCTTCTACTTTTCTATCGAATTCCAAAAATCCTGTTATCTTTCCCATATTTCGATTATATCGTTTCTAATTTTTCTTTTTCTAAACGTATCAAAGCCTGCTTGTATTCTTCAGGGAAAACCCTAATAAATTTTGGTAGGCAATCTTCCCAATTTTCAAGGATCCTTTGTGCTATTGGGCTAAGTGTGGCATTATAGTGGTTTTCTATAAGGCCTTTCAATTCAGCAATATCATTGTCGTCCTCTACTTTTAATAGGTTTAAAGCTTCCGTATTGCAATTTCTTCTGAAGGTATTTTTTTCATCAAAGATGTAGGCAATACCTCCACTCATTCCAGCTCCGAAGTTTCTTCCCACTTCACCAAGAATAACTGCTGTACCACCAGTCATATACTCACAACCATGATCGCCAATTCCCTCTACGACAGCCTGTGCTCCTGAATTCCTTACGCAGAAGCGTTCACCGGCTTTTCCGTTTATATAGGCTTCTCCGGAGGTTGCTCCATAAAGCGTAACGTTTCCGGTTATTACGTTGTCCTCTGGTTTTAAAGTGGACTTGTACGGTACTTTTATAATTAACTTAGCTCCGGATAGCCCTTTTCCTAAATAATCATTGGTGTTTCCATTGACGATCATGGTAAGGCCTTTGGTTGCAAATGCCCCAAAACTTTGTCCTGCCGATCCTGTGAAATTAAGTTTTAAGGTGTTTTCGGGTAAACCATCTACACCATAAATTTTTGAAATTTCATTACTGGTAATCGCTCCAACGGCCCTATCGGTATTATGTATAGGGAAATCCAAAGAGATTTTTTCTTTCCTGAACAGGGCCGGATGGGCTTTCTCCAATATTTCAAACTCAATAGACTTTTCAATATCGTGTTTCTGTTTCTGGGTATTGTAGAATTTGGTTCCTTTTGGTACATCAACCTGATATAAAATTGGAGTAAGGTCTATACCTGCAGCCTTGTAATGTTCCAAAGCTTTTTTACGGTCCAGTTTTTGTACTTGTCCAACCATTTCCTCAATAGTCCTAAACCCTAATTGGGCCATTATTTCCCTAAGTTCTTGGGCTACAAAGTACATGTAGTTAACAACGTGTTCGGGCTTACCTTCAAACTTCTTGCGCAGTTCAGGATTTTGTGTCGCAATACCTACTGGGCAGGTATTTAAATGACATACACGCATCATGATACATCCTGAGGCTACCAATGGTGCTGTGGCAAATCCAAACTCTTCTGCTCCCAACAAACAAGCTATTGCTACATCCCTTCCAGTTTTTAACTGGCCGTCACATTCCAGGACTATCCTGTTCCTTAGGTCGTTCAGTACCAAGGTTTGTTGCGCCTCGGCAATTCCCAATTCCCATGGAAGTCCGGCGTGCTTTAAGGATGTTAATGGGGAAGCCCCGGTACCACCATCATGGCCGGATATAAGAATAACGTCTGCCTTTGCTTTGGAAACACCGGCTGCTACCGTACCCACACCCACTTCGGAAACCAATTTAACGTTGATCCTTGCCTCGCGATTTGCAGATTTTAAATCGAAAATCAATTGGGATAAATCCTCAATAGAGTATATATCATGATGGGGTGGAGGTGAAATCAATCCCACATATGGCGTGGAATTTCTAGTTTTGGCAATGGACGGATTTACTTTTGGTCCGGGTAATTGCCCACCTTCACCTGGTTTGGCCCCTTGTGCCATTTTTATCTGAATTTCTTTGGCGTTGGTCAAATAATTGGAAGTAACCCCAAATCTACCGGAAGCAACTTGTTTGATGGCACTGTTTTTCCAATCCCCGGTTTGGTTCTTGTAAAAACGCTCTGCATCCTCCCCGCCTTCACCGGAATTACTTTTTCCACCGATCCTGTTCATGGCGATGGCCAAATTCTCATGTGCTTCCTTGCTGATGGAGCCATAAGACATTGCACCAGTTTTAAAACGTTTTACTATTTCTGTCCATGGTTCCACTTCATCCAAAGGAATGGGGTCGTAATTGGAGAATTCAAAAAGACCGCGTATGGTCATTAAATCCTTGGATTGCTCGTTCACCATTTGGGCAAAGTCCTTATAGGATTCCGGTTCGTTGTTTCTAACGGCCTTCTGTAGTTTGGCAACACTTAAAGGGTTGAAAAGGTGTTTTTCACCATCTCGCCTCCAGCGATATTGTCCGCCGATTTCCAAATCTAAATTTGCGGCAATTTCTTTATCTATGTATGCTCTGTGATGACGTTTTGCAATTTCCTTCTCAATTTCATAAAGCCCTATACCCTGAATTCTAGTGGGTGTATTAGGGAAGTACTTGTCTACAGTGGAGGTGTTTATTCCAATACATTCGAACAATTGGGATCCGCGGTATGAGTTTAGAGTGGAAATTCCAATTTTGTTCATTACCTTAAGAATACCCTTGCCAACAGCTTTGTTGTAGTTGTTAATGGCTTCTTCAAAAGTATATTCGGTTATATCGTGCTCTTCAATTTGTTCCGCTATAATTTCGTTGACCAAATAAGGGTTTATAGCACTTGCCCCAAATCCAAATAGTAAGGCAAAATGATGAACTTCCCTAGGTTCGGCAGATTCAATAATTACACTTAGTTTGGAACGTTTGCCCAACCTCTGAAGTCCGCTGTTTACAAATGAACATGCCAACAAGGCTGGAATGGGAGCTTTTTCCTTACTAACATTTCTATCCGATAAAATAATGATATTGGCACCTTCATCAATAGCTTGTTCTGCTTGTATTAAAATGGATTCCAAAGCATCTTCAAGGCCGTTATGTCCCTTATCAATGTCATAAAGCATCGCAATGGAAACTACCTTATAGTCAGGGCTGGCATCATAATTCTTTATTTTATCCAAATCTTCCTTGGATATAACTGGATTTTTAATTTTTAATTTTCGGCAATGAAGCTCTGAAAATTCAAAAATGTTATGATCGCTTCCCAAGGTTAGGCTAATATCTGTAATCAGCTCCTCGCGAATACCATCCAATGGCGGGTTGGTAACCTGTGCGAACAATTGCTTAAAGTAGTTATATATTAGTTGGGGGCGATCGGATAAAATAGCGATAGGAGTGTCAGACCCCATTGATCCCAATGGCTCCTTGGCCGTTTTTCCCATGGGAAGTATAATGGTATTTATATCTTCCAAGGTATATCCAAATACTGCTTTTCTCTTTTGTACGGAAGCCTCGTTTAAGAAAAGTGGACAGTCATTGTATGGGATATCCTTAAGGTGAACCAAATTTTTGTTCAACCATTCTTTGTAGGGGTACCTTAAAGCAATTGCTTCCTTAATTTCTTCGTCATTGACAATGCGCCCTTCTTCCATGTTTACCAAGAACATTTTTCCCGGCTCCAATCTTCCGTGCATTTCAATATTTTCGGGCTCAAGTTCTACAACCCCAACCTCAGACGACATAATAACATAACCGTCCTTTGTAACGGAATATCGAGATGGACGCAATCCATTTCTGTCCAATACGGCACCTATGTAGTTTCCATCGGTAAAAGGTATAGAGGCAGGGCCGTCCCATGGTTCCATTAAACAGGAGTGGTACTCATAGAATGCCTTTTTTGCTTCGGACATTTCATTGTTCTTTTCCCAAGCCTCGGGTACCAAGATCATCATAACCTCAGGGAGTGATCTTCCTGTCATTAACAATAATTCAACGACCATGTCCATGGTAGCGGAATCCGACTTCCCTGGTAATATAATAGGGATAATATTTTTTATTTCGTCTCCGAACCAATCACTTTTCATTAATTCCTCCCTGGAACGCATTCTTGTAACATTGCCTCTCAGGGTATTGATTTCCCCATTATGACACATATAGCGGAAAGGTTGGGCCAAATCCCAAGTAGGGAATGTATTGGTGGAAAAACGTTGGTGCACAAGGGCCAATCTGGTGACTACCCTAGGGTCCATAAGGTCCTTATAGTATAAGCTGATATCTTCCGGCATCAAAAGCCCTTTGAAGATTATAATTTTGGTGGATAGACTCGGAACATAGAAAAACTTGCTTTCAGATAACTTGGAAGCGTTTATGGTGTGCTCGGTAACCTTTCTGGCTATGAATAATTTTAAGTTGAAATGGAAGAAATCTTGTTCGTCATTCTCTCTAGCAACAAATACTTGCTTTACGAAAGGTTCGGTCTCTGCGGCTATTCTTCCAGGTATGGATTTGTTTACAGGTACTTCCCTCCATCCCAATAATTTTAAACCTTGTTTTTTAATGTTGTTTTCAAAAACCTCGATACAGTAGTCACGTTGGTTTTCCTTTTGAGGTAAAAAGACATTGCCCACAGCATAACTACCTGGTTCAGGAAGCTCAAAGTTACATACGTCCTGAAAAAAATCATGTGGAATGTCTATTAGGATTCCGGCACCATCTCCAGTTTTTCCATCCGAACTTACAGCTCCCCTGTGCTCCAGCCTTTCTAATATTTCCAAAGCCTTATGAATAATATCATTCGACTTTTTTCCTTTTAGACTACAAATAAATCCTGCGCCACAGTTGTCATGTTCAAATTCTGGTAGGTACAATCCTTGTTTTCTCAGCTTCATAAATTATCATATTTATTCAAAAATATCAAAATATTTACATTTAATGCAGTGCAATATTAAATAGTGCGAAAGAAATTCAACGTTTATAATTCAACGTTAAAAAAAATGCATATTCTGATATTTGAGCCCGTTAATTTGGGATTTCCTCAATATTAAGCTTTGTATATTGATTTTTTTCCTATTAACAGGGGGTTAATAATGTAAAATTGGTTATTTCTGGTTGATTACCCCATTTAGATTAGGGGTTGTTATTTATTAATTTTATTTATTTCAGGTTTTACCCCGTAAAAATAGGGGATAAATCTAATTTAGTGAATATTATTCTTTTAAAATACTACGTGAAATTACAATTTTCTGAATTTCTGAGGTTCCTTCGTAGATCTGGGTAATCTTGGCGTCCCGCATCATTCTTTCCACATGGTAGTCTTTTACAAAGCCATTGCCACCATGAATTTGCACTGCTTCAATGGCAGTGTCCATAGCTACCTGGGAAGCGTAAAGTTTTGCCATTGCACTTGAAAGGTCATAGTTATTGCCTTGGTCCTTGTCCCATGCCGCTTTGTAGACCAAATGTCTCGCTGCTTCAATTTGGGTGTGCATATCTGCAAGTTTAAACGCTATGGCTTGGTGATTGCTAATCTCGGTACCAAAAGCCTTTCGCTCTTTAGAATATTTAAGGGCCAATTCATAGGCGCCTGCTGCGATACCCAAAGCTTGGGCGGCAATTCCTATTCTGCCCCCAGCAAGTGTTTTCATGGCAAATTTAAAACCAAATCCGTCTTCGCCTATTCTGTTTTCTTTGGGAACTTTTACATCGTTAAAGATAAGGGAGTGAGTGTCACTGCCTCTTATTCCCAATTTATTTTCCTTAGGGCCTATTTCAAAACCGGGCATGCCCTTTTCTACAATTATCGCGTTTATCCCTTTATGCCCCTTTGAAACATCGGTCTGGGCAATGACCAAATATATTTCAGCTGAATTTCCATTGGTAATCCAGTTTTTGGTGCCATTTAGTACATAGTGGTCCCCTCGGTCCACAGCCGTTGTTTTTTGGGAGGTGGCATCGCTGCCTGCTTCAGGCTCGGAAAGACAGAACGCCCCAATACTTTGTCCTGTGGACAATCGGGTTAAGTATTTTTCCTTTTGTTCTTCGCTGCCAAAAGTTTCCAGTCCCCAACATACCAAAGAATTATTGACAGATACAATGACCGAGGCTGAGGCGTCTACTTTGGAAAGTTCTTCCATAACAATGGCATATGAAATAGTGTCCAGACCACTTCCTCCGTACTTGGGGGCAACCATCATTCCCATAAATCCGAGTTCCCCCATTTTTTTTACTTGTTCTGTAGGGAATTTCTGGGCGTCATCTCTTTCAATGACCCCGGGTAATAATTCATTTTGGGCAAAATCCCTTGCTGCCTGCTGTATCATCAACTGTTCTTCCGATAGTGTAAAATCCATTTGTTAGAAAAAATTATGAGAATATTACAAATATACGAGTATAGAATGGAATAATAATGGGCAATAAAAACATTAAAACCTAATCTATATTTTTATATTTGTTCGGTTGTATACTTTTTTATCTGTAAAAAGAACTTATCAATTATGAGGCAACATTAGCTAGGCTGGTAAAATAAACCATAAGGATGTGAAAAGTCCCCTTATTAGCAAATGAAATCATTAAAATAATTGTAAGGTGCAATGAAAGAGTTATTAAAAATATATGAAAATAAAGCCCCTGAAATTGTCTTCAACTGGAAAGATCCAGAGACGGAAGCAGAAGGGTGGACGGTAATAAATTCCCTTCGCGGTGGGGCCGCTGGTGGCGGTACCAGGATGAGGGAAGGATTGGATATGAACGAGGTCTTATCTTTGGCAAAAACAATGGAGGTGAAATTTACGGTTTCAGGACCACCGATTGGAGGTGCCAAATCCGGTATTAATTTTAACCCCAACGATCCTAGAAAAGTCGGGGTACTTAAACGGTGGTACCATGCGGTAGCGCCTTTGTTGAAAAGTTATTACGGTACCGGAGGGGATTTAAATGTTGATGAAATTCACGAGGTTATCCCTATTACGGAGGACGCCGGCGTTTGGCACCCGCAAGAGGGTGTTTTTAACGGTCACTTTAAGCCCACCGAAGCGGACAAGATCAATAGGATCGGTCAATTAAGATTGGGGGTTGTTAAGGTTTTGGAAGGGGAGGACTACTCGCCCTCGGTGGCCAGAAAATTTACGGTTGCGGATATGATAACCGGTTTTGGAGTGGCGGAAGCGGTTAGACATTATTATGACATACACGGTGGTTCTGTTAAAGGCAAAAGGGCCATTGTTCAGGGTTTTGGCAATGTAGGTTCCGCAGCGGCCTTTTATTTGGCCAAAATGGGTGCCAAAGTGGTCGGGATTATAGATCGTGCCGGAGGGGTGATCAATGAGGAAGGCTATACCTTGGAGGAAATAAGAACTTTCTTTCTGAATAAAAAGGGTAATGAGCTTTTTGCGGATAATATTATTCCATTTGCGGAAATGAACGATAGAATATGGAATTTGCCCGCCGAGATTTTTGTACCCTGTGCCGCATCCCGATTGGTGACTGAGGAACAGATATCCAGAATGATCCAAGCCGGGTTGGACGTGATCAGCTGTGGAGCCAATGTGCCCTTTGCTGATAAAGAAATATTTTTTGGTCCAATAATGGAATATACGGACGAACGTGTTAGTCTAATTCCAGATTTTATATCCAACTGTGGAATGGCCCGGGTCTTTGCCTATTTTATGGAGGGGAGGGTAGCAATGGATGACGAACTTATTTTTAATGACACTTCAAATACCATTAGAAACGCAATTTTAAATATATTTGACCAAAATAAATCAAAAGTCAATCTCAGTAAAACCGGATTTGAGATTGCTTTGAAACAATTAATCTAAACCAATAATAGCATGGAGACCATTATTATTATTTTATTCGTTGCCGGTTACTTGGCAATAACATTGGAGCATAACCTTAAAATAGACAAATTAATCCCCGCTTTGGCTATGATGGCTCTGTTGTGGGCGGTTATAGCTTTGGCACATATGCCGGTTTTTGAGGTCAATGCCGAGCTCCGGGAGTTGGAGGCGACCCATATAGATGAGATTTTGCTGCATCATCTTGGGAAAACGGCAGAAATATTGGTCTTCCTTCTGGGGGCGATGACCATTGTGGAAATAATAGATTATTTCGATGGCTTTGCAACCATAAAAGGTTTTATAAAAACCAGGAGCAAAAGAAAATTGTTGTGGTTGTTCTCCATTTTGGCTTTTATACTTTCAGCTATTATCGATAACCTGACCGCTACCATTGTTTTGATTACCATTCTGCAGAAAGTGATCAATGATAGGGAAACAAGACTTTGGTTTGCAGGTATGATCATCATTGCCGCCAATGCCGGTGGTGCTTGGTCTCCAATTGGGGATGTTACCACTACCATGTTGTGGATTGCCAATAAGGTATCTGCGGCCCAGTTGATAGAACACGTTCTTTTGCCTTCTATAATTTGTATGGTGGTTCCCACCTTTATTGCTAGTAGGTACAAGGCATTTTCTGGGAATATTGATGCAGACATGGATGAAGAGGAACCAACTAAGTCCAAATACGGGGCAACCATGCTTTATTTAGGATTAGGGGCTATTATATTTGTTCCTTTTTTCAAAACCATAACACATTTGCCACCTTACGTTGGTATGATGCTTTCTTTGGCTTTGGTAGCTACATTTGCAGAAGTATATAGTAGTTCCAAATTCAGTATTTCCAACATAGATGGTGAAAGTGAGGCAGAATCACATCACAGCCCAGTACATAAATCACTTTCCAAAATTGAATTGCCAAGTATTCTTTTCTTTTTGGGTATCTTAATGGCTGTGGCAGCTTTGGAATCTTTGGGGATGTTGTTCCATTTTGCTGGAACTTTGGATGAGGTAATGCCGATGTTGGGAACAGAGTCTGGCGGAGAATTGGTGTCGGATTTAGTGGTGCTTTTCCTTGGTATAGGATCCGCTGTAATAGACAATGTGCCTCTAGTCGCGGCCAGTATAGGAATGTTCTCTGTAGGGATGGATGATCCTGTTTGGCATTTCATAGCTTACTCCGCTGGAACAGGCGGTAGTATGTTGATTATTGGTTCTGCAGCAGGGGTTGTGGCTATGGGAATGGAAAAAATAGACTTCTTCTGGTATTTGAAGAAAATAGCATGGTTGGCATTCCTTGGATTTGCTGCCGGTGCCATAGGATTTATATTAATTAGAAATTTAGTGTTGAACGCATAATTTAATCGATAAAAGACCGTTATTAAGGCAACTTAAATAAAGAAAATATATGTTATTGATACAAGACCTGGCTCAAGAGGCAGGATTAGAGGGAGTTGTGTCCGAGGAAAAGACGCTTTCTGTCATTGATTTAATAGTAAATGGCGGTACAGGAAGTATCTTGATCATAAGTGTTTTGTTTGTAATGCTTTTTGTGGCACTGTATATTTATTTTGAACGGATTTTTGCGATTAAGGCAGCTTCAAAGATAGATAGCAATTTTATGAACCAGATACGGGACCATGTTACCAATGGTAAATTGGATGCGGCCAAAATATTGTGTGCTCAGACAGATTCACCGGTAGCTAGGTTAACGGAAAAGGGAATATCCAGAATAGGGAAGCCCTTGGACGATATTAATACCGCTATAGAAAATGCAGGTACCCTTGAGGTATATAAATTGGAAAAAAATGTGAGTGTTTTGGCCACCGTTGCCGGAGCCGCACCTATGATCGGGTTTTTAGGAACCGTAATTGGTATGATTTTGGCATTCCATCAAATGGCAACCAGTGGTGGACAGGCAGAAATGGGTTCTTTGGCCTCTGGTATTTATACGGCAATGACCACTACCGTAGCCGGTCTTATTGTAGGTATTATCGCTTATATAGGATATAACCATTTAGTAAACAGGACAGATAAGGTAGTACATAAAATGGAAGCCAATGCGGTGGAATTTTTAGATTTATTGAACGAACCTCTTTAGAACATAACAAATGAAACTAAAAGGTAGAAATAAAGTTAGCCCAGATTTTAGCATGTCCTCTATGACGGACATAGTGTTCCTATTGCTTATATTCTTTATGCTAACTGCAAATTCGCCCAATGCATTGGATCTGTTATTGCCCAAAGCAAAGGGGAAATCTACAAATACCCAAAATGTATCGGTAAGCATTAATAAGAATTTGGAATATTTTGTAAACAACGAGAAGATTAACGGACAGTATATAGAAATTGAATTAAAAAAGGCACTAAAAGGGCAGGAGAAACCTACTATTATTCTTAGGGCAGAAGAGAGCGTAGCCATCAAAGAAGCGGTGAACGTAATGGATATTGCCAATAGGAATAATTACAAGGTTATTTTGGCAGTGCGACCAAATTAATGTCATTACTTAACACGAGACACGAGAAAAAATCATTTACACTTACCACAATTCTGTTGAGTGTACTATTGCTATTGCTTTTTTATATTGGACTCACATACATGGATCCTCCAATAGAAAATGGTATTTCGGTGAACTTTGGAACAACCGATTTTGGTAGCGGCAGGGTGCAACCCAAAGAAAAGATTAAATCAGAACCCCTCAACACTCCCATTAAAGAGCCTAAGGTTCAAGAGGAAAAAGTGGAAGAAGTGGTAGAAGAGGTGCCGGAGGAAAAGGTGGCCAAGGAGAAACCTGCCGAAAAATTACTTACCCAGGAAAGCGAAGAATCCATAAAAATAAAACAACAGCAGGAAGCTAAACGCAAGGCGGACGAAGCAGCCAAAAAGGCTCAGGCCGAGGCGGAGCGTATTGCTCGCGAAAAGAAGGAAGCTGAAGAAAAGGTTAGGAAAGAACAACAGGCAAAAAAGAATAAACTCGATGAGTTGATCGGGGGTATAAATAAATCCGAAGGAACCGCTTCTGGTGGCGAAGGTGATGATAATAAGGCGGGGGATAAAGGTCAGCCAGACGGCGACCCATACGCAACTAGTTATTACGGAAGTCCCGGGTCGGGCAGTGGTACCGGAGGTTATGGGCTCAATGGAAGATCTTTGGTGAATAAAGGCAAGGTGCAACAAGAATGCAACGAAGAAGGAAGGGTTGTAGTGAAAATTGTTGTGGACAGAAATGGTAAAGTGGTTAGTGCTACCCCTGGGGTAAGAGGTACTACCAATACCCATCCCTGCTTGTTGGAACCTGCCAAAAAAACTGCTTTTATGCATCAATGGAATTTGGATTCCAACGCCCCTAGCCAACAAGTTGGTTTTGTAGTGGTGAATTTTAAATTGGGGGAATAAAGGTTTCCTTCATTGCCCAAAAACAATTTTCCTGCAGTAATTTTACATTTTCATTTACTTTTTTAATTAGATTAAGAGAAGGTATTGCAACGGCACTATGTTCTAACTTCAACAGACGACTATAAATGACCTATCAGGAAACTTTGGAATGGATGTTCGCGCAACTGCCCATGTACCAACAAAAGGGAATTTCTGCATTTAAGGGTAAGTTGGATAATATACAGTCCCTCTCCGCATATTTAGGTCATCCTGAGCGGAAATTTAAAAGTATACATGTGGCAGGGACCAACGGTAAAGGGTCCAGTAGTCATATGTTGGCCTCTATTTTGCAAGAGGCCGGTTATAGGGTCGGTTTGTATACTTCACCCCATCTAAAGGATTTTAGGGAGCGGATCAGGATTAATGGAAAACCGGTCAGTAAAAAATTCGTTGTCGATTTTATAAAGAAAAATAAATTGTTTTTACAGGCCCATGACCTTTCGTTTTTCGAAATGACAGTGGGAATGGCCTTTCAGTACTTTGAAAAGGAAAATATTGATATAGCCATTGTGGAGGTTGGACTGGGAGGTCGTTTGGATTCTACCAATATAATTCTACCCGAAGTGTCATTGATCACCAATATTGGCTATGATCATGTGGAGATGTTGGGCGATACCATTGCCAAAATAGCTTTTGAGAAGGCAGGTATTATTAAGCCGGGGGTACCGGTAGTGATAAGTGAGCTTCAGGAAGAGACAGCGACGGTTTTTAATAATATAGCAAGGGAAAGAGGCTCTAGAATAACCTTTGCAGGGGAGGTAATCCCTGGAATCTATAAAACTTCTTTGCTGGGGAGTTACCAAACCAAAAACGTCAAGGGAGTTATTGCTGTCATTAAGGAGTTAAAGGGTTTTAACATTAGGGAGAAGCATATTGTAGATGGCTTGTTGAAGGTTTCTGAAAATACAGGATTGCTGGGCAGGTGGCAATATATTGGCGAACATCCAACAGTTGTTTGTGATACAGCACACAATACGGAAGGTTTGTCCATTGTTTTGGATCAAATAAAGCAACAGGAATTTACAGCCCTACATATGGTGATCGGATTTGTAAAGGACAAGAATTTAGAACAGATTTTACCTCTTTTTCCAAAAAACGCCCATTATTATTTTTGTAGACCAAATATTCAAAGAGGTTTGGATGAGGTTGTCCTTAAATCGCGGGCAATGGATTATGGTTTGCAGGGAGAGTCTTATCCATCTGTAAATGAAGCGCTTAAAACTGCATTAAGCGTTGCGAATAAATCGGATTTTGTGTTTGTAGGGGGGAGTACTTTCGTTGTTGCGGAAATTGTATAAATTTTTCTATTTTTTCCTTTGGGGAAATTAAAAACTATTCTATATTTGCACTCGCTTCTGGAGAAATCAGGAAGCGATTTTAAATACTGATTAATTAGGGCTCTTAGCTCAGCTGGTTCAGAGCACCTGCCTTACAAGCAGGGGGTCACTGGTTCGAACCCAGTAGGGCCCACAGTAACAAAGATAAGGCTTCCAAGAAATTGGGAGCCTTTTTTGTTTGGTCAAAAAAGCGGAAAAGGCTCACTTTACCAAAATACAATTTAAACCCAAATAAGGTCTTTTTGGGATCATTTGTAGTTCTTTAGGAAGTAGTATTTATGCCCGTAATTTGGGCTATGTAGGAATATCCAGATACCTAAGTGTTAAGGATGGAGGTATATCTATAGTTAAACTACCGATTTTCCATTGCATGCCCCAAGAGTTTGCCTCACAAATGATGGTTTAGGGCATTTGGCCATAGAAGCCTAAAATTGAATTTTTGGGCCTTCGCCAATTTTTCTTTTTTCCAAATTGTGAATGGAGTCCATATCCAATGAACGGTTTTTTCTTGAAATATACATTCCATGAAGGATTACGAAAATGGTGCCTCCTGCAAAACAAAGATTCAATACGAGTATAATGCTTATGATCTGTGACATGATAAATGATTTTTTGGGTGTTATACAAATGTCGAAAATAGGGGAAGCAATATGTTATATAATTATTTCAATAGGTTATATAATTATTCTAAAATAAACCGGCTAAGTATTGAATAGGCGATCCAGTTTGATTTAAAAATTAGTTTAATTCTAGCCTTTGGCTATCGTATCATTTTAATTTTCAATGAAGATATGGAGTATAAACAATGGTTTAATCTGGAAATGTATAAATGGTAGGATTTTCTGCACAATCGGTTTGAATGTATTTGACTGGTCCTTAGATGAAACCATCCTTCCAATGATGGGCCAATTGAACTTGGAACAATTGACTAATTTAATTAGGTACTACCCATGCATTGGTGGAATTGTGCTTTCCTTCTATTACAATTTTATAAAAACGGGAAGGATATTTACTTAAATCGATTTTGGTGCTATTGCTGGTCCCTTTAACTTTTTTGACCAATTTGTAATGGTCGTATATGCCATTTCTAAAACCATTTTCTGTGCTTAGGTAAACTTTGAGCTTCTTGTTCCTATTATAGCTGTTCCAGCTTAGGGTTAACTCGTTGCCTTGAATACTCGCCTTTAGTTCACTCACCGAAAGTGGTCCGGTTATGGAAACTCCATCAATTTCAAACGCCCTGTTGCGCTCAGGGGAGATCTTCAAACTTCTGAGCATTGCTGGTAAGATATCGACTATGCCTGGGGTTCCCTTCTTGAAATAGTCATTTATGTTATCGGCGTCGGTTACGATCCAGGTCAGGCGTTCACGATCGGATTGCCCTCCATGGCCTTTGCCCGTTTCCTTGTCCCTACCGTGATCAGTAGTGATAAATATTTGCCAATCTTCGCCATATTCCTTTCTTCTGAATTCCATTGCTTCGTAAATGCGCCCTATTTGTTTATCCATTATGGTAATGGCATTATGAAATTGTTCGCTATCTCCATACCGGTGTCCCATATCATCTGTATATTCGAGATACACCCATGAAAGATCTGGACTTTCATCCTTTATATACCTAGCGGCTTCATCTACAACAATTTCATCTATTTTATGAATGTATAGTCGGTCTTCGTCATGTGGAAAATTCAGGGTGTCCAATTCAAAACCATCGTAATGATAATTTAATTTCAAGTAATTGGTTTGGGGAAGGTTTTCTCCAACCAATTTAGTTCTATTGTCCAACCATGTAGAGAAAATAGCTGTTTTCAATTCAGGTTTGTTCTCTTTGGCATATCTAAAAATTGTCCAATAGTTATAATTGGGATCTTTAATGCTGTTGCCCCATACATTGTGTTTATTTGCCCAGGTGCCGGTCAACAAAGTGTTGTATCCGACGGCGGAAATAGTCGGAGTTTCTGAATAACTATCTTTTTCACCCCCTACGTAGGCACGGGTATAGCCACCTTCCTTGGCAATGGCATCAATATTGGGTGTTTCTAATTTTTCCAAAACGTCAGCAGAAATACCATCAACTATAACAAACACTATTTTGGTATTTTGAGGCTGTCCCAAGAGGGTGGAGCTATAAATAAAACTGATTATAATAAGGATATAAATTTTCAAGATAAAGACTGTTTATTGGTTTCTTTTAGAGTATGTGACAGGGATAAATTTACTTTTAATTTTACGGAATAGTATATTGAATTGGAATTAATTTGAAGTAGGCATTTTCTGGGATTTATATGTGCTAACCTAGCTATCATTTACGTAACTTGGATTGCGCTGGCAATTAGAAAATCCATAATTATGAAATACAAAATTGAACTAAATAAGTTTGAAACCATACGTGAATTGCCCAATGCCTGGAGCCCTAATAATTATATGGAGCTATTGGGTGTTATGGAGTTTGGGGATGCGTCCAAGATTCCGGTTTCGGAATTGAAGGAAATGTGTATGTTGTCCTTAACAGATTTTGAGCCCCCAGAGGCAGCAGAAATAGTTTTGGGCTATTTGTTTAAAGATATTTTAAATAGCAGCCAGATTGCCAATTTATCACATGAAATGCTTCATGAAAAAATGTGGGAGGAGTATGCGGATTTATCATTGCACGAAATTTTTTTTAATGCTGGGCAATTATTGTTTCAGGCCTTTAATGGCAAGTTTCCACAGCCAGAGGCACTAAGATTTAAAGTGGTTATAGAAGCCGCTAAAAAGGAAGATATGTCCGTGTTTAATTCCGATTTTGAAGCATCCCTCATTAGATTATTGGTGGCAGGGATGCCTAGGAATACATTATTGAATAGGTTGTTTTCGGACCAATTGGAAGGTCGAGCTTTTCCGGATGCCAAGGATATAATTTGGCAGTACAATAGGGAGTCGCTAAGCGATAAATCCATGAGCATAGAGGTGATTACCTCTGTGTATTGGTTTCATGATCTTAAATTTACCGTTCCATTTGAAACTGAACTACCTGCAGCATTTTAAAGACGGTGTCATTGGTGGTTTTGTCAATGGGTTTTCAAAATTTCCACCTGCGACTTTTTAATAATTCTCCGTATGTTTATAAAAAATAGATGAGTAATGGATTTTAAAGTTGTTTTTGGGTTGATGATTATTGCGGCTATTGGGTTTACTTCATGCAAAAGGGAAAAAAAATCCTCCGCTTTAGGTTCGGCTGAAGTATCAAAAACAATTGATCCGCCAAATATTATTTATATCCTTGCCGATGATCTGGGGTATGGGGATCTAAGTATATATGGGCAAAAAAAATTTAAAACTCCCCATATAGACAAGTTGGCTGCCGAGGGTATGCTTTTTACACAGCATTACTCCGGAAGCACTGTTTGTGCCCCCTCCAGATCGGCACTTATGACTGGTATGCACACGGGGCATACGGTGGTTAGGGGGAATTATGGAATTAAACCAGAAGGTCAATTTCCTATTCCCGATAGCACCCTTACCATTGCAGAAGTCTTAAAGAAAGCTGGTTATAGCACGGGTGCTTTTGGGAAATGGGGGTTGGGGTATCCAGGGTCTGAAGGTGATCCCAATAACCAAGGATTTGATACTTTTTATGGGTATAATTGTCAGACGATGGGACATAATTATTATCCCTATCACTTGTGGTCCAATCAAGACTCCATAGTGCTACCGGAGAATTCGGGCACGAAAAAAGGTATTTACGCCCCTAATCTTATTCATGATAAGACCTTACAGTTTATTGAGGAGAATAAGGATAGACCCTTTTTTGCTTATGTACCGTCCATAATTCCACATGCGGAGTTGGTGGCCCCTGAGGAGGTGCAGAGTAAATTTAGAGGAAAATATTTACCAGATAAAGTGTACAAAGGAATAGATGATGGCCCTAGGTATAAGATTGGAGGATATGGTTCCCAAACAGAAAGCCATGCGGCCTTTGCGGCAATGGTAAGTATCTTGGATGATCAGGTAGGTGAAATTGTTAAGAAGGTTAACGATTTGGGGATAGCAGATAATACCATTATAATTTTTACCTCTGATAATGGTCCACATCTAGAGGGCGGGGCGGATCCCGATTATTTTGATAGCAATGGTGTGTTAAAGGGATATAAAAGGGATTTGTACGAAGGTGGTATTCGTGTCCCTATGATGGTCAAATGGCCTAAAAAGATTAAACCGGGAACCGTTACGGGACATGTTTCGGCATTTTGGGATGTCTTTCCCACTTTGGCAGAAATAGCGGGGATAAGGGAAACTCCAGATTTGGATGGGATTTCCTTATTGCCCACCTTGTTAGGCAAGTCCACAGAACAGAAAGAACACGAGTATTTGTATTGGGAGTTTCATGAAAAAGGGGGTAGGCAAGCTGTTAGAATGGGGGACTGGAAGGCGGTAAAGTACAATGTACTGCAGAACCCGGATGCCCGGATTGAACTATATGATTTGTCCAAGGACACCGGTGAGGAGAATAATTTGGCGGCTGATTTTCCAGAGGTGGTTGCTGAAATGGAAAGCATTTTGAAAAGGGCCAGGACTCCTTCAGAGGTGTTTAGATTTGGGAAATCGAAATAAGGTAGGGTAGAAAGTAATGGATTCCATTCCAATTTATTAGGGGGTGATTTTATTTTTTTGGGAGATGTTGAAGCTTTGTTCTACAGTGGAGGCATACTGCCTTTGTTTCAATAGTTGAGAAATCGATTTTGAATCCAAAGGAATCAATTTATTGAAAAAAACTTTCCAAGGTTGTTTTAAACTCTTAAAATTGGTGTAATTTTGGCGGACTATTTTTCTGTTGTTACAGATAATGGGGTATTAGCTCAGTTGGTTTAGAGCGCTGCCTTGACAGGGCAGAGGTCACTGGTTCGAATCCAGTATGTCCCACAAAAACCTAATTTTTACGGGTTATAATAAATCGAGAATTCTTTCCAAAGCCATGCCCCTTGATCCTTTAATCAAGATAGTGGCATTTTTCAAAGTTTTGTTATTAAGTGTTTCCTTAAGATGGTCAAAGGACTTGAATTTCCTTAAGTCACTTTTTGTCTTAAAAAAGTTTTCCCCAATCAAAAACACTTGGTCAAAATTCATATTGGTGGCTATATTGGAAATATCCTGATGTTCTTTTTCTGCTGTTTTTCCTAATTCGAACATGTCTCCCAAGAATGCAATCTTATAATCGGCCTTTAATTGTTGAAAGTTTTCCAAGGCGGCCTTCATGCTGGTAGGGTTGGCATTATAGGCATCCAGAATTATGTGGTGGCCATTTTTATCTATTATTTGGGATCGATTGTTTTGGGGGATGTAATTTTCAATTCCTTTTTTTATTTCGTCTAGCTCCACATTAAAATATTTTCCAATTAATATTGCAGCACAGCAATTGGTGAAATTATAGCTGCCCACCAGTTGGGTTGTAATATGAATATCACCTACGGCAATTTTAACAAATGGATCTGCGCCAACAAGATTTATTTTAAAGAATTCACTATTGTTCTGGCTATACCCAAATTTCTTGATGACGGTAGATAGTTTTTCTTGTTGAATAGGGTCGTCTGCATTAAAAAAAATGGATTTATCATGGCTGGTTAAATAATCGTAAAGCTCACTTTTACCTTTTATTACTCCTTCCTCACTTCCAAAACCTTCCAGATGCGCCTTTCCAAAATTGGTAATGTAGCCATAATCTGGCTGGGCCAACTTACAAAGGAACTCTATTTCCTTAAGATGGTTGGCGCCCATTTCTACAATGGCCATTTCCGTGTCAGGGGTAATAGAAAGTAATGTTAACGGTACCCCGATATGATTGTTCAAATTCCCCTTTGTGGCAATAGTTTTGTATTTTTTGGAAAGCACAGCAGTAATTAGCTCCTTGGTTGTGGTTTTGCCATTACTTCCAGTAAGGCCAATTACTTTTGCTTTGCAATAATTCCGGTGAAATTGGGATAACTTTTGGAGTGTTGTAAGTACATTTTCCACCAGTATGGTATTGTCGTGGCCTGCAAATTCCTCTTCGTCGACTATGGCGTATGAAGCGCCCTTTTCCAGTGCTAGGGCAGCATAGGTGTTGCCGTTAAAATTATCTCCCTTTAAGGCGAAAAATATGCAATTAGGGCTTATTTTTCTAGTGTCCGTGCAAACCTGGGAAAACTCTAAAAAGAGTTGGTGCAAATGTTCTATTGTCATAAATCTAAGATATAAAAAAAGCCCTTTTTAAAAAGGGCTTCTTCGTATATTTATTTAGTTGTTGTACCTATTTGGCTTTCTTGCCTCTAGGGGTTTTGTTTTTTGTTTTGGATTTGGAACCTACCCTGGACATGGCGCATCTAAATCCAATATAATCTGTGGCCATATACTGTGGTAAATATCTTCTTTGTGCAGGATCCAACCAATAGGCCCTATCTCTCCAAGAACCTCCTTTGAAGACCCTTACCTCGTCATTGATCAATGAAGTTCTGTTGTTGGATTTGTCATAAGCTCTCAGAATATTTCCTGTAGAGTCTACCTGTACCTTGCTGACAGGAGCATCGTACATTTTCTTTTTATTCTTTTCTTCCTCGTCCCCATCGCTAAACCTATCGTAAAATCTGGTAGATCCTGGTTCACCGTCCCTGTATCCGCGGTTGTCACTGGAAGAGAAGTTGGTTCTTAAGAAGGTTTCTTCTTCATCTACCGGTACCATTTTTATCTCTCCGGGTAAATTTACCGCTACTACTTTGCCGTTGGGCAAGGTGTCATACACAATGGAGTCACGAATTACATTTACTTTTCCGTCTTTTCCAATAGCCGTTTTCATATAAACGTTTCCTCGGAAATAGTTGAAGTCACTTACTTCGTCGTCTACGATTGGTCTGTAAACATCCGCAACCCATTCGGCCACGTTTCCTGCCATATCATATAATCCAAAATCATTGGGTTTGTAAGATTTAACTTCCGCAGTAATATCGGCTCCGTCATCTGACCATCCTGCAATTCCGCCGTAATCTCCTTTTCCTTGTTTAAAGTTGGCCAATTGATCTCCTCTACCAACTCTTTGTCCATTTCTAGTATAATCTCCTTCCCAAGGATATTTTTTTCTACCTCTGTAGTTATTGTATTCCCTGCTTCCGATCTGAGCCTGGGCTGCATATTCCCATTCAGTCTCCGTAGGCAATCTATATTCTGGTAAAATAACCCCGGAGCTTCTTTTTGCAAAGACAGAAACTGAATCTTTTTTCTTTTTTCCCTGTAAAGAGTCTATTTGTCCGTTGTATACGGATTCCGGTCTATTTAAATATGCCTCTGTGCTAAAGCCTCCTTCTGCCTCACCGTTTATTACTTTGTATTTGGCCTCATCTGAAAGATAGCCCTCCCTTTCCAGCATTACTTCATTCACACGGTCTGTCCTCCATTCGGCAAATTGGGTCGCCTGGATCCAATTAACACCAACTACTGGATATTCCGCATAAGCTGGGTGGCGTAGGTAGTTATTGGTCATGGTTTCGTTGAAACCTAACCTGTTTCTCCAAACCAATGTATCTGGTAACGCCCCAGTGTAAATATGTACATATTTAGGATTTTCTGGAGGGTAAACACTCTTCAGGTAATCCAAATACTCCAAATACATAACGTTGGTAACTTCGGTCTCATCCATATAGAAAGACTGCACGTGCTGTGAGGTAGGGGTGTTGTTCCATTCGTGCATTACATCATCTTGAACCTGACCTTTTGTAAAGGTTCCCCCCTCTACAAACACTAAACCTGGTGCAGTTTCCTGCTCTTTAAAGTCTGAATTGTACTGAAATCCACCTTCCTTGGCGTTAATATTCCAGCCCGTAGCCCTTGAAACATTTTTAGAGGATGATGAGTTTTTACAGCTTGAAAAACCACCAGCTACAATAGCGCAAGAGAGTACAACTTTGATGAATTGTTTTTTCATAATTAGGACTTGAGTTCAAAAGACAAACTACTTTTTAAAGGAGTTTGCGATTCATATTTTATTAATATTTTGTGTCGCTTTCGGCATTTAGAACGATGATTAAGGCATAATATTTTGTTAAATGAAAAAAAATTGATCATTTATTTAACATGCAAAGAGCATCGCTTAACATGAATAACGACTTAAAATTTAATATAGTATGGATAGTTGATAATTCTTTGAAAAATATCAATAAATTAGTTGTGCGAGATCTGTTTTGGAATGCTAGCTATATATTTATATATAAATGTGTAAAATTATCCTATTAATTGTACCGTTCACACAAGATATTATTAAAATGGTCGTTAATAAATGTATATGAACTAAAATTGTCTTAATAATTCAGTTAAATTTAAGAGTTTTACGACCAAATTTTATAGACTATTAGAAATGAAAAAAATTTCAATATTATTCCTGTTCGTTTTTCTGGGTAAAGTTTCAGCGCAAGAGGATAGGGTTATTACAACAGCAGTTCCGTTTTTGACAATCGCCGCAGACGCCAGAGCCTCAGGTATGGGGGACATGGGGGTTGCGACATCTACCGACGCTTTCTCGCAACAGTGGAATCCGGCAAAATTTGCTTTTGCGGAAAGGAAAATGGGAATCGGGTTGAGTTATACACCTTATTTGGAAAGTATAATTACTGATATAGCCTTGTTGAGTGCAAACTTTCATAATAAAATCAATGAGAGAAGTGCCTTTGCCTTAAGTATCAGGTACTTTACCTTGGGAGAAATTGAACTTAGGCAATTTGCAGGGGATCAGGCCAGATTGGCCAAGCCCAACGAGTTGGCTTTTGATGGTTCTTATTCGTTGAAGCTAAGTGAAACATTTTCTATGGCCGTTGGCGGTAGGTTTATTAGTTCCAACCTTAAATTACCGGATAATGGCAGTGAGGATTCCAAGGCTGCGAGTACTTTTTCGGTTGACGTTGCCGGGTACTATCGCTCTCGTGAAATTGCCTACAATAGTTTTGATGGACGATGGAGGGCCGGTTTTAATATTTCAAATTTAGGAGGCAAGATAAAGTACGACGATGCGGGACAAGAGAATTTTCTTCCTACCAATTTGAAAGGGGGAGTTGGCTTTGATTTTATTTTGGACCAAGATAATGTGCTTGGGCTTACCACTGAATTTAATAAGTTATTGGTGCCTACTCCACAAGATTATAATGATGACGGGGTAATTGATGGAACGGATAATGACGAATATCAGCAAACAACTTTTTTTGAAGGGGTTTTTAAGTCCTTTGGAGATGCACCCGATGGCTTTAGTGAGGAGTTAAAAGAATTTACTTGGGCACTTGGTGCGGAATACACCTACCAAAATGCGTTTATGTTGAGAACGGGATATTTTAATGAGAGCGATTTAAAGGGTTCGAGAAAATTTTTCACTTTGGGTGCTGGGTTTAGATTTAAATCAGCTCAGGTAGACCTTTCCTATTTGTTCTCTACATCTCAGGTCAGAAACCCTTTGGAGAATACACTGAGGTTTTCTTTGACATTTAATTTGGGAGAAGAATTTTTTAACGATTAATGGGCTAAAAAAATATATAGCTTTACTACAAAACCTGCCCACAAGCAGGTTTTGTTTATTTTTGCTAAATTATATAACGCTAATTTTCTATGAAACTACGCAGGGTGGTGTTTGATCTAATGGTTTATGAATCTGTGGATGAACTGGAACAGGAGGATCAAGCTTTAATGCATGAAGCTGTAAAAGCCAGGAAGAATGCCTATTCCCCTTATTCAAAATTTAATGTTGGGGCTGCGGTATTATTGGATAACGATGAAATTGTAATTGGCAATAATCAGGAAAATGCCTCATACCCATCCGGTTTGTGCGCGGAAAGGGTGGCCATATTTTACGCTTCAGCAAAATTTCCAGGTATTGGTATCAAGACCATAGCCATAAGTGCTACTTCCAAAAATTTTGTAGTGAATAAACCTGCCGCCCCTTGTGGTAATTGTAGGCAGTCCATTTCGGAATATGAAATAAAACAACAGAGGTCCATATCTATAATTATGTCCGGGGAAACGGGAGAGATCTTAAAATGTAATTCTGTTTCCGATATTCTTCCATTAGCCTTTAACAGTACATTCCTGGGTTAGGACAATAAGTTGATACCTTCTATTTTTAGGTTTTAGGTATTTCTCAACTATTCCCTATTTTGTTTTATATAATCGCTTTACGCGAAGCTTTTGATTTAAATTTTTTTCCTATTGATTTATATATGTATTTTTGTTTTCCGTTTTTGACTTAAACTTGTTTTTGATCAAAGCGAATTATTACATAAATTATCAATTAATGGAAAAAATAACCAAAGAGGTCTACCTTAAGTGGTATGAGGACATGTTGTTCTGGAGAAAGTTTGAAGATAAACTTGCTGCAGTCTATATTCAACAAAAAGTTCGTGGATTTTTACATCTTTACAATGGACAGGAAGCGGTTCTTGCAGGGGCATTGCATGCAATGGACCTTAGCAAGGATAGAATGATTACTGCTTATAGGAATCACGTTCAGCCAATAGGTATGGGAGTCGATCCCAGAAAAGTTATGGCGGAACTCTATGGTAAAGTTACGGGAACTTCCAAAGGAATGGGAGGATCCATGCATATTTTTTCCAAAGAGCATCGTTTTTATGGCGGCCATGGTATAGTCGGTGGTCAAATTCCATTAGGTGCTGGATTGGCTTTTGCTGATAAGTATTTTAAAAGGGATGCTGTAACCCTTTGTTATATGGGGGATGGGGCAGTAAGACAGGGGTCTCTCCATGAAAGTTTTAACTTGGCAATGCTTTGGCAATTGCCAGTTGTTTTTGTTTGCGAAAACAATGGTTATGCCATGGGAACATCGGTGGCCAGAACCTCACATTCAACGGAAATTTGGAAATTGGGATTGGGATATGAAATGCCATGTGGGCCAGTAGATGGAATGGATCCGGTAACAGTTGCCAAGGAAATGAGCAAGGCTATTGAGCGTGCCAGGTCCGGAGGCGGTCCTACTTTTTTGGAAATGAAGACCTATAGGTACAGAGGACACTCCATGTCTGATGCCCAGCATTATAGGACTAAGGAGGAGGTAGAAGAGTACAAGAAAATTGATCCTATATCCCAAGTATTGGCTACTATAAAGGAAAACAAATATGCCAGCGATGCCCAGATAAAGGAGATAGATGCTCGGGTTAAAAAGTTGGTTTCGGAGTGTGAAAAATTTGCGGAGGAATCGGATTATCCGCCTCTAAATCAATTATATGATATGGTATACGATCAAGAGGACTATCCATTTGTAAAACATAAAATATAAGTAAATGGCAGAAGTAATAAATATGCCAAGACTTAGCGATACCATGGAAGAGGGGACCGTTGCTAAGTGGCTAAAGCAAGTAGGTGACAAGATTGAAGAAGGTGATATTTTAGCGGAAATCGAAACCGATAAAGCTACAATGGAGTTCGAATCTTTCAATGAGGGAACTTTATTATATATTGGTATTAAAGAAGGTGATACGGCTCCTGTGGATTCGCTTTTGGCCATAATTGGTGAAAAAGGGGAAGATGTCTCTGGGCTGATCAACAGTGCATCTTCAGATGCCAAAGAGGAAAAAGAAGCAGAGGCTGAAGCCAAGAAGGAGGAGAAGAAGGAAGCGTCCAAAGCTTCAGGTGCTACTATCCCTGATGGGGTAGAGATTGTAAAGATGCCTCGCCTTAGTGATACAATGGAAGAAGGTACCGTGGCAACCTGGTTGAAAAAAGTTGGGGATGAGGTTGAAGAAGGGGATATCCTTGCAGAAATTGAGACCGATAAGGCCACCATGGAGTTTGAATCTTTTTATTCCGGTACCCTTTTATATGTAGGAATCAATGAAGGTGAAACAGCACCGGTAGATTCTGTGCTTGCTGTTATAGGTCCAAAAGGAACAGATGTTGAAGCTGTGTTGAGTGCTGGATCAGGTTCTGCTTCTGAAGAAGAAAGTGCTCCTGAAGAAACTAAGAAGGCCGAAACTTCTTCCAGTAACGGTCAGGAATCAGCACCTATTACTGCCAATGATGGCCAAAGAATTTTTGCATCCCCATTGGCCAAGAAAATTGCCCAGGATAAGGGAATAAATCTACAGGATGTTAAAGGCAGTGGTGATCAAGGAAGAATTATAAAGAAAGATATAGAGGAATATCAACCAAAACAAAAAGCTGCCGAGAAAGCACTTCCTGCCCAGGAAAAGGCTTCCTCTCCACAAGCTGCTGTTGCGGCCCCAATTAATTTGCCGGTAGGGCAAGAGGGGACTGAGGAAGTGAAAAATTCTCAAATGCGCAAGGTTATAGCCAAACGTTTGGGAGAATCGAAGTTTTCCGCGCCACATTACTATTTGACCATAGAGGTTGATATGGATTATGCTAAGGTTTCAAGAGAGCAGATCAATGGCTTGCCGGACACCAAGGTTTCCTTTAACGATATGGTGGTTAAGGCTTGTGCCATGGCATTAAAAAAGCACCCACAGGTAAATACCTCATGGAACAATGAGACTACCAGATATAATCATCACATTCATATCGGAGTTGCCGTTGCCGTTGAAGAAGGCCTTTTGGTTCCTGTATTAAAATTTGCGGATCAAATGACACTTACCCAAATAGGGGCTTCAGTGAAGGATTTGGCAGGAAAGGCAAGAAATAAAAAAATTAGTCCAGCGGAAATGGAGGGCAGTACTTTTACCGTCTCCAATCTTGGAATGTTTGGTATTTCTGAATTTACCTCTATTATTAACCAGCCTAATTCTGCAATACTGTCTGTAGGTGCCATCGTCCAAAAACCAGTGGTTAAAAATGGTCAGATCGTGGTTGGTAATACCATGAAAGTAACATTGGCCTGCGACCACCGAACAGTGGATGGAGCTACGGGAGCTCAATTTTTACAAACACTTAGGGCGTATTTGGAGAATCCGGTTACCATGTTGGCTTAAATTGAATATTTTTAACAATTATATAAAAAGCATCCTGATTTTCAGGATGCTTTTTTAACTTTAAGTCCTGTCTGGTTGTTGATAGTTATATGAATTGTACTAACAGATTCATGTTGCATCTTGGCCTTTGTATAAAATTGGTGAATAAAATACAATTCGTTTATATGACAAATAAAAATCAATTTATGAAAAACATTATAGGTCTTGCCATATTATCTATTGCCTTAGGCTGTGGTGCCGCTAAAATAGATGAGTCGGTTGGTTTGGCAAAAGGGACCAATGGTTCTGGTGCAGTTGCCAATGATGTGGAGGTAGTTCATGGTAGCGAGGGAGTTTCTTCGGTAATTTCTGATTTTTCCACAGAAAAAAGGGTTGGGGGCATAATTTCCTATTTGGCGTCGGATGACCTGAAGGGTCGAGAAACTGGTAGTGAAGGAATAGAAATGGCGGCGGAATATATAGAAACAATTTTTAAGAGTAATGGGATTGATCCCTACTTTAAAAGTTACAGGGATACGTTGAGCAATTTTGAAAAACCGGCATACAATTTAGTTGGCTATATTGAAGGCACGGACGAACACTTAAAGAACGAATTTGTTATAATCGGTGCCCATTATGACCATATAGGTTCTGCCGATCCGGTGGCCGGTGATAATATTGCCAATGGTGCCAATGATAATGCCTCCGGTACAACCGCGGTCTTGGAGTTTGCCCGTTATTTTGGTAAATTTAAAAATAATAAACGGAGTATAATTTTTGCTCTGTTCAGTGGTGAGGAAAAGGGTCTGTTGGGGTCGAAACACTTGGCCAAAAAGCTAAAAGACCAAAATTTGGACCTCTATACCATGCTGAATTTTGAAATGGTGGGAGTCCCTTTGGTAGGGAAGGACTATTTTATGTATGTAACGGGATATGAGGAATCCAATTTAGCGGATATTTGCAATACCTATGCTCAAGAAAAATTGGTTGGATTTCTTCCCACGGCAAAGGAATACAATCTGTTTAAAAGATCGGATAATTATCCCTTTCATTTAGAGTTTGGGGTTCCTTCCCAAACCTTTTGTACCTTCGATTTTACCAATTTCGACCACTACCACAAGGTAGGCGATGAGGTTGCCATAATGGATTTTGAACATATGGCCCTATTGGTAAATAAAACCCTTCCTGTTTTGGAAGATATTATTAATGCCCCGGTGGGGGAGATAGAATACAAGTAATGGCGAATATTGTAATTACGGGAAGTAGCAGGGGGATTGGCTTTCAATTGGCACAGTTATTTGCTAATGAAGGACATAAAGTCTTGGCCCTTTCTAGAAATAACGCCCCTATTGCCGCACTAAATCATCCGAATATATCCAGTTTTTCATTTGATTTGGCCAATGAGTCCAATTACGCCCAATTGGACGAATTCATAGAAAATAACTGGAAACAGGTTGATGCCCTTATAAACAATGCAGGTAAATTGCTGAACAAACCTTTTTTGGAAACTTCTATGGAGGCATTTGAAGAGGTTTATAAAGTGAATGTTTTTGGAGTTGCCAATATCACCAAAAGAATAATTCCCTTAATGCCCAAAACCGGTCATGTGGTGACTATTAGTTCTATGGGAGGTGTTCAGGGCAGTATGAAATTTGCAGGATTATCTGCTTATAGTTCCAGTAAAGGTGCTGTAATTACCATGACAGAATTGTGGGCAGAGGAATTCAAGGAAACGGGGCCATCATTTAATGTATTGGCCTTAGGGGCCGTACAGACCGAAATGTTGGAGGAAGCTTTTCCAGGTTATAAGGCACCTACAACCGCTTTGGAAATGGCCACATATATCAAGGACTTTGCGCTTACAGGCCATAAACTATACAATGGAAAATTGTTACAGGTATCCAACTCAACACCTTAATTTTTAAAGTCAATGAAAGAATACAAGTGTGTTATTTTCGACTGTGATGGGGTATTGGTAGACAGTGAGGTGCTGGGCAATCAGGTATTCGTGGATATGGCCAATGAACATGGTGCTGGGATAGATATTTCCTATGCCATGCAACATTTTAAAGGAGGGTTTTTAAATGATAGTATTAAACAGGTAGAGGCGATTATACAAAAGCAATTGCCCTTGGGATTTGAAAAAGAATATCGCCAAAGGTCCTACGAACTGTTTTCTACCCATCTGAAACCGGTAGAGGGTGTTGAACAGGTCTTGAGTAAATTGACAGTGCCCTATTGTGTTGCATCAAGCGGGCCACAGGAAAAAATTAAAAGGAATTTGGCAACGGCAGGCCTGTCCTCATTCTTTGAAAACAATATTTATAGTTGTTATGATATTGGAAAATGGAAACCCGACCCTGCTATTTACCTCTACGCTTCAAAATCCATGGGTTATTCTCCAAACGAATGCTTGGTGATAGAAGATTCCTTTAAGGGAGCTAAGGCGGCCACCTCAGGGGGATTCGATGTTTATGGTTATACCCTGTTAAACGAGGACCCTGATTTTGAAAATGAAGTTACCAAAACCTTTGAGCAAATGAAAGAGTTGATTTCCTTGCTTAAATTATAACCAACTACCTTTATTTTTGGGGTTAGGTTTTAAAGGTTGGTTTCCTGAAATTAAACTTGCTATTACTTTCGTTTGTGGGAACTGCTCCAAAATAATCTTGATAAAAACAGTGATTGGTATTGCCATGATCAATCCAGGTACCCCCCAAATATATCCCCATAACATCAACATTACCAATACGGTAATTATGTTAATGGAAAAAGATTTTCCCATGAATATGGGCTCCAGTATTGATCCGAACAAAACCTGTACCCCGGTTATGGACAGAACAAAGAACAAGAGTGTACTTGTGGGCTCCAATTCTACAAATGCAAATAGCGCCAATAACACTACGGAAATAATGGAGCCGACCATTTGTACAAAATTTATGGCAAAGGCGAACAGTCCCCAGAAAATTGGAAAGCTTACATCAAAGAACACGCAGGCCAACCCAATTCCGATTCCTGTAAAAAGGCTTACCAGAAATTTGACCTTTATAAATTTAATAA
This sequence comes from Arenibacter sp. S6351L, assembly GCF_023016025.1. Classification (NCBI taxonomy): domain Bacteria; kingdom Pseudomonadati; phylum Bacteroidota; class Flavobacteriia; order Flavobacteriales; family Flavobacteriaceae; genus Arenibacter; species Arenibacter sp. S6351L. The sequence continues at coordinate 52,502 of NZ_JALKBB010000035.1, forward strand.
GGTCTTTTTCAACTTTTACAAACGTTTTAACCGAGGTGTGCTTTTGTTTTAGAATGGTATTGTTCATTAATTTTTGAACGTTTATTGACTCTGCCAACCAAAGCACAACGAAAAACACCGTCATTAATATCATGGTGACCGTATTGCCAATAAAATCTAGGGTCGACCCAAAGTTCTTCATCATACTTTCTTTGGGGATAAAATTGTTAATGATGTTTTCCTCTTTGGAATAGGGAATTCCAAGATAATCTTCCATGCCTAATAATAGGGCTTCCAATTTGGTCTCCGCCTTTTGGAAAAAAGCATTGTCTGCAGATAGTATTTCCTTGCTGGTAAGTTGTATTAGTTCTCCCCCAATTTTTAAGGCCCCAATGAAAATCAGTATAACAATAAAAATACTGATAGGCTTGGATACATTCTTTTTATTGAGCCAGCGCATAATGGGTAGGAACAATAAAGCTATGAACATAGAGAAAATAAGGGGAATAAAGATAAACGATAGAAGTTTTAGTAAGTAAAACACTAAGGGGATTACTATAATAAGCAATAACTTATTGGTGGTTCTTAACTCGTTCATAATTATAATAATAGTTTGTATTTCGCTCCGTGCAACGGGAATGCAAAGTTAGTGGAAAGAAGTTGTCTTTGGTCGTTAATAAAAGTGTAAATATTCTCGTGTAAACATTTTTTTTGGTTTCGTTAATTGTATTTTGGATAAAATTTAGACTTAAGGCTATATGGAATCTTAAAATTTCTAATTTTGTTACTATGCAGGACACCTTGAAAAAGTATCTTCCAGAAAGGGCGGTAAGTTTAAGTTTGGAACTTATAAAGGAAAATGGTGTACACCTTAAAATTGTAGATCAACGGGTTACCCGTCATGGTGATTATAGGAGGATGCCCAACGGATCCCATCAAATTACTGTGAACGCCACTTTAAATAAATATCGATTCTTGATCACTTTGGTTCATGAAATAGCTCATTTGGTTGCTTTCGAAAAATATGGACGTAAAATAAAACCACACGGATTGGAGTGGAAAAGAACATTTCAATATCTGATGTTGCCATTTTTAAGGCCGGAGGTTTTTCCAACCAATCTTTTGCCCATGTTGGCCAGACATTTTAGAAATCCGAAGGCGAGCAGTGATACAGATGCCGGCCTCTCCTTGGCCCTAAAGCAATTTGATGAACAGGATAGTGAAAAATCCTATATTTTTGAATTGCCACATGGCAGTGTTTTCAGGATATATAATGGAAAATTATTTCAAAAAAAGAATAAAAGGGTAAAGCGATACGAATGTATCGAAGTAGCTACGGGTAAGGTCTATCTGTTTCAGCCCAATGCCGAAGTGGAATTGATAAAAGATTAAAGGAAACACTATGGATAAAAATTATTATGCAGTTTTGATGGCTGGTGGAGTGGGATCCAGATTTTGGCCGATAAGTACAACTGCGTATCCAAAGCAGTTTCATGATATGTTGGGTACGGGGGATACCTTGATACAGAAGACCTTTAAAAGGCTGGCTAAGTTTGTACCGGTTGAAAATATTTTGATCTTGACCAATGAAAGATATAACGAACTGGTCTTGGAGCAATTGCCGGAGGTTAAGCAGGAGCAAGTTGTTTTGGAGCCGGCCATGCGCAATACTGCTCCATGTATATTGTATGCGGCCTTAAAAATACAGAAGAAGAACCCGGATGCAGTTATGATAGTTGCCCCCAGTGATCATTGGATAGAGGATGAGGAAGCATTTGCAAAGGACGTTATAACCTGCTTTGATAAGTGCGAAAAGGAAAATGTTATATGTACCTTGGGTATCAAGCCTACTTTTCCAAATACCGGTTTTGGATATATAGAATTTGAAAAGAAAGATGTGGAACCATTGAAGACTGTTAATCAGTTTAGAGAAAAACCTGATTATGAAACGGCCAAGGATTTCATAAAACAAGGAAATTTTTTGTGGAATGCCGGTATTTTTATGTGGAGTGTAAAAACTATAGTAGATGCTTTTAAAAAATATCAACCAGAACAATACAATTTATTTCTGAGTGGATTAGTATACTATAATACCGATCAGGAAAGGGCGTTCATAAATGAAAATTACCCCAAGGCGGAGAATGTTTCCATAGACTATGCCATCTTGGAACCGTCCAGTAATATTTTTGTTTTACCGGCCACTTTTGATTGGAACGATCTTGGTACCTGGGGTTCTTTGTACGATAAATTGGACAAGGACGATAACCAGAACGCTTTAGTGAATTGTCGGGTTTTAGCCGAGGATTCCCAAGGGAATATGATTAGTTCCCCAAAAGGAAAAATTATCGTTATTGATGGATTAAAAGACTATATTGTAGTAGACAAAGAGGAGGTTTTGCTTATATATCCCAAATCTAAGGAACAGGATATTAAAAAGGTACTTGCAAAAATCAAAGATAAATTTGGAGATCAGCTTGCTTAATTATGGAGGAAAATTTAAATAAAGACCAGAAACAGGAATTCCCTGAAGGTAGTAGGCAGGACATAAAGAGAGATTTTAGAGGTCTTTTGGAAGGTGTTAAAGTATTTCTGGCCGATCTTTTGGATATACGTAAGAATACGGATCAGGAGGCTACAAAAGAATCCATTGTTGCGGATATTCCTTTTAAAGGCCATACTTCTTGGATTTTAATATGCTCTATTTTTATTGCATCGGTAGGTCTTAATGCCAATTCTACAGCGGTTGTTATCGGTGCCATGTTAATTTCACCTTTAATGGGACCTATTTTGGGTATGGGACTATCCTTGGCAATCAATGATATAGATACCTTGAGGCGATCGCTCAAGAATTTTGCGGTTATGGTTGCCTTAAGTGTTATTACGGCCTTTTTATTCTTTTATTTATTCCCCTTAAGGGATGAATCATCGGAGTTGTTGGCAAGGACCGCTCCGGACATTAGGGATGTGCTTATTGCCTTTTTTGGTGGATTGGCATTGGTGATTGCCCGTGCAAAAAAAGGGACCATAGCCAGCGTTATTTATGGTGTAGCCATTGCAACAGCCTTGATGCCTCCTTTATGTACGGTTGGTTTTGGTTTGGCCATTGGTAATTTTAGCTATGCCACCGGTGCCATGTACCTTTTTACGATAAATACCATTTTTATTGCGCTGGCCACGTTTTTGGTTATAAAATTATTGCGTTTTCCAATGGTCCGGTATGCCAATTCACAAAGAAGAAGGTTTATTGCCCGAATGGCATCCATAGTGGCTATTTTGGTCATGATTCCTGCTGGATTTACTTTCTATGATGTGTTTCAAGAGTCTTTGTTTAAAAAGGAGGCCAAGCAATTTGTGACCAACAATATTGTGCCTTATGAATTACCGGGAGAAGGCCGTTATTTGGAGAATTTAACAGATATACAATACAATCACGGGGTTGATGGATTTATTGAATTGGTGTTTATGGGGAACGAAACCATCCCGGACAATGTTATTGCAACTTGGAATACGCAAAAAAATACCTTCGATAAGCTTAAAAATGTGGAATTAAAAATTGTACAGGGATCTAAAAACCAAGAGTTGGATCAAATGAGGTATGTCAGCGAACTGTACGAGTCCAAAAAGGCGGAATTACTTAGTAAGGAACAGCAGATTCAGGTTTTAAAAGAAGAGGTCGGAAAAATGAGTAAGATAGTTGAGCAGCAGATTCCTTTTCAGGAAATTAGTGCCGAAGCCAAGACCAATTATGAGAATTTGACCAGCCTGGGCTTTTCGTATACCATTACAACGGATTTTAATAAACTGGATACTATCCCTGTGTTTAATGTACAGTGGAAAAAGGGAGTGCCCGCCCAGCAAATAAAAACCGATTCCCAGAAACTAACGGATTGGTTGCGACTAAGGCTAAAGAATTCGAAGATTCAAGTCAGGGAAGAACAGAGTTAATTCCGCTCTTCTATATACATCTGTCTCACCTTTTTAAATAATTCCGAGGAATAGACGAAGTCGGTTACCGCTTCGTTTTCAGTTTTAAAAATTTCTTTATTACTGCCTTCCCATTCCTTTAGGCCATTTTTTAGGAAAATTATCTTCTCGCCAATTTCCATAACCGAATTCATGTCATGGGTATTGATTACGGTTGTAATATCGTATTCCTGGGTGATTTCATGGATAAGGTTGTCTATAAGGATGGCTGTTTTGGGATCTAATCCTGAATTGGGTTCATCACAAAATAAGTATTTTGGATTCATTACAATGGCTCTGGCAATGGCCACCCGCTTTTGCATCCCTCCCGATATTTCCGATGGAAATTTATTATGGGCATCAACTAGGTTTACTCGTTTAAGTACAAAATCTACACGATCCTGCATTTCCGATTTCGATTGTTTGGTGAACATTCCCAAGGGAAACATAACATTGCCCTGTACGGTCATGGAATCGAACAGGGCGCTACCCTGAAATACCATTCCCATTTCCTGTCTTAAGTTGCGTTGTTCGCTTGCGGATAGTTCGGAATATATTTTTCCGTCATAGCTAATGGTGCCTTCATCAGGAGTAAAGAGACCCAAAAGACATTTTAAAAATACCGTTTTTCCGGAACCACTTTGCCCTATTATAAGGTTGGTCTTGCCTTTTTCAAAATTGGAACTAATGCCTTTTAAAACATGGCTTTCCCCGAAAGATTTATGTATGTTGTCTACTACTATCATTAGCCCAAAAGTAATTGTGTTAAGATGTAATTTACAATGATGATCACAACACTTGTCCACACAAAGGCTGTGGTACTGGCCTTACCAACTTCCAACGCCCCCCCTTTCATGTAGTATCCGTGAAAGGATGGTATGGTGGCAATAATCAGAGCAAAAACTATCGATTTTACAAAGGAATATGTGATATGAAACGGTATGAAGTCCAATTGCAGGCCTTCAACGAAGTCAGCACTGGAGCTAAATCCTCCAAAAACACCGGCTGTCCAACCTCCAAATATACCCACATACATCGCTATCGCTATCACAAATGGATAAAACAACATGGCTATTATTTTCGGAAAAACAAGATAGTTCAAAGAATTGACCCCCATGATCTCCAGGGCATCAATTTGTTCCGTTACCCTCATAGTACCAATACTGGATGTGATATAGGAACCCACTTTACCGGCCATAATTATAGAGGTGAAAGTTGGGGCAAATTCAAGTATTACCGATTGCCTGGTGGCAAACCCAATAAGATTTCGAGGTATAAGTGGGTTGGTAATGTTCAGGGCGGTCTGTATGGAAACTACACCTCCGATGAAAAAGGAAATGAAAATAATAATACCCATGGAACCATAAACCAGTTCGTCTATTTCCTTTAATATTAGGGTCTTCATAATGGACCATTTGGTGGGTTTTTTGAAAACCTCCCTGATCATTATAAAATAACTGCCTATTGATGCTATATAATTCATTCAATGTAAAATATTGCTTAGGAATGTAAAAATAACAATATTAAGAATCATTTAACTTCCAATTAAAATTTAAAGGTTTTATTTCTATATTTTTGTTTTTTAAAAAACAAGAAGAATGCGAAATAAGAGTCTGCTGCTATTGGTGTTAGCGCTTGTAATAGGATTTAATCCTGTTAAGGTAAATGCCCAGAGAAAATCCAAAAAAAATAAGGTAGAAGCCATCTCCATTGCTGAGAATGCTACGGATCGGAATATTGCTACCACCCCTAAATTGGTCGTGGGTATTGTGGTAGACCAAATGAGGTACGATTATTTGACGCGTTTTTGGAATCAATATGGGGATGGCGGATTTAAGCGATTGGTGAATGATGGGTTTAATTGTAAAAACAATCATTTTAATTATGCACCAACAGTTACTGGTGCCGGACATGCCTCTGTTTATACGGGGACAACGCCGTCTATACACGGTATAATTGCAAATGATTGGTATGATAAATACGCGGATGAAAGTGTTTACTGCGCAGGAGACCCTAATTATAATTCTGTTGGAACGTCTTCAGATGCCGGAAAAATGTCCCCACACAGGGTTCAAACTACAACCATTACGGACCAAGTGAGGTTGCACACCCAAATGCGCGGTAAGGTAATTGCTGTTGCGATTAAGGACAGAGGTGCCGTTCTGCCTGGAGGGCATACTGCCAATGCCGCATATTGGTTTGATGGCGGGTCCGCAGGTAATTGGATTACGAGCTCTTATTATATGGACAAATTGCCTAATTGGGTAAGTGAATTTAATGCACAAAAAAGTGTGGATAAATATAAAAAACCTTGGACGACCCTTAAGGACATCAATAGCTATCTGGAAAGTGGTGAGGATAACAATAGTTACGAAGGGCTCTTTGAAGGTCAGTCTACTCCAACCTTTCCTCACGATTTAGTTGGTTTGTGGGATAATAATGGTAAATATAGTATTTTAAAAAGTACTCCGTATGGGAATAGTTTAACCACTGATTTTGCTTTGGAGGCTGTGGATAAAGAGGCGCTTGGAACGGATAGTTATACAGACTTCCTGGCAATTAGTTTCTCAAGTACGGATTATGTGGGGCATAAATGGGGGGTAAACTCGAAGGAGGTAGAGGATACCTATCTGCGTTTGGACCAAGATTTAAAACGTCTTTTTGAAACTTTGGATAAAAAAGTGGGAACTGGGGAATATACCGTTTTTCTAACCGCTGATCATGCAGCTATTAATGTTCCGGCTTTTTTAAGGGATCTGAAACTTCCTGGTAGTGTTGTGGAATCAAAAAAATTGGACGATCGGCTTACTGAATATTTGAAATATACCTATGGAACTACAGATATTGTGAAGAAGAATTCCAATAATCAGTTGTTTTTGGATTATAGGGTAATCAAGAGTTTGGATTTGGATGTTGATGATGTTGAAGAAGAGTTGGCTTTAGAGTTAATCCAGTATGATGGTATATATAAGGTGTTTACGGCCAATCAGATGTGGCAGAATCAATATACCAGCGGAATTCCTTATATCGTACAGAACGGATTTAATCAAAAACGTTCAGGTGATGTACTTTTTGTTTTCGATCCAGGAAGTGGAAAATATGGCAATACAGGTTCAACGCATGGGTCGCCATGGAATTACGACACGCATGCCCCCTTATTATTTTATGGTAAAGGCATTAAGAAAGGGAGTACGGTAAATAGAACTGAAATCCCGGACATAGCTCCAACAATAGCTGCCTTAATGGGAATGAACGCTCCTTCAGGTACTACAGGAGAGCCAATTGAAGAGGTGATAGAATAATAGTAAGTTTTATTGTAAAAATTAAAAAGCCAAACTTTTCTTATTGGAAGAGTTTGGCTTTTATTTTTCTCCATCGCAATTGGCGAATAAACTGACCCTCCGCGGGACTTACCAGAAAATCTATTTTTTCTTTTCTGGCCAGAAAATACCCTTGAAGATTATCTGAAAACGCTCTTGGCTTTTTTTGTTTCAAAGCCATTTTTATGGAGGCAATAAACGTAATCAGTAACCCGTATCTCATGGTGAACATGGCCTTTCCTTGAAGTAATTTGGCTTTTTTATTATATGCATTTCCCAAAGGCCGTAAGTGTTTAACTTGTAAGTTACTATCGGTATAGATATTAAAACCGTTGTATTGGGCAAGTAACTCGTCCACGGTGTCCCATCCCATGGCAGTTTTAAGTCCGCCAATGGAATTAAAACACCTCTTGCTGTAAGCTTTAAAAGCACCACGTACATGGTCCTTGTCCATTGGATGATTTAATTTCCATTCCCCGTTTTTGTCCTGTTCATAAGCAAAACCACCTGCTACCCCAATTTTTGCATCTGTTGAAAATATCTTGGCTACTTTTTCAAAATAGGACTCGGGAAGGATTATATCGGCATCTAACTTCACTATAAAGTCATAGTCGTCATCCAATTGCTCCAAGCCTTTATTAAAGGCATTAATAACTTTGCTACCGGGCAAATGGGCAGTGGAAGACTTTGCATTGATCTTTGAGATATAATTATGTTTGGCAGTGAAGCTGTCTATTATTTCTTCTGTATTGTCCGATGAATTATCATTTACTACAACAACTCTTTTTGGAGGCATGGTTTGTATAACCACGGATTGCAGGGCCTCCATTAAGTATTGGCCTTCGTTGTGTGCTGGAATGATAATGTAGTAGTTCACCGTTAAAATTTTATTTGATTTATTGGTAGGGCCGGTCTGCTTTCTATCTTAGGTAAACCATGTGTAAACATTTCAATTGGTATTCCCTATTTGGAATTACGGTATATTTATTAGATGGTTTTTACTTGCTGGTCTTTAAAGAACTGGTTTATTGCTGTTTTTTCTTTCGGCATAAACAATGTAATATCTGGGGGTAAAACTACGGAGCAGTGGTCTTATCCCAATTTTTTTCACGGGATTGGTCCATTTTGCCCGATCCTTAATTTCCCATCCCGCCTTTTCCAGTAACCAATCAAACTGCCAGTCTTCAAACTCGTGATAGTGTCTGTCCCAAGGGTCTGTCTTGCTTTTGTAGGCCGATGAAAACCATAATCTTAAAGGGATACTGGCTACCAATTTATCGGTTTTGATTTGGCTGAGAATATTGAATGGGGCCAAAAGATGTTCAAAGATTTCAAAGGCAGTGGCAACATCGGCCTTGGTGGTCAAGGCAGCGGAAAAATCGATGTCTAAATCCTCACCTGTTGTATTCTCCACTTGGTAACCATTTTCTTTCATAATCTTGGAAAAGGGATTTTCAACCCCAAGATCTAAAATAGATTGATCGGTAGACACATGTTTTTGTAGAAATTCCAGAGTATGTTTAAAACGTTTGTTCGGGAAGGTTCTTTCGTACATCGGCGGTAATCTGGTTTGTTGTTAAGATGTTTTTTACGGTTTAATAAGGAATTATCCAAAAACCAGAAACAAAGATATTTGAAAAAGTGTTTAGCAGTCTATGGATTATACCCTATAGACAATGGCGTTTATGTTCATGCCTGCACCAACACTGGCAAATATAACAACATCTCCCTTTTTTATCGATTGATTTTCCATTTTTCCATTTTTCACCATATCAAATAGGGTGGGAATGGTAGCTACGGAACTATTTCCCAATTTTTCTATGCTCATGGGCATAATTCTATTGGGCACTTCCATATTGAAAAGATTATAAAAACGTTTTACTATGGCCTCATCCATTTTTTCATTGGCCTGATGAATGAATATCTTTTTTACTTCGTTGATCGCCACTCCACTTTTATCCAAACAGTCTTTCATGGCCTGGGGTACATGGGTTACCGCAAATTCATATATTTTTCGGCCATGCATTTTTATGTATCGCGTATCGTCTTTTGCAGTTTTGGAATAGGACTCGCCATAGAAGAGAAAAAAGGCTTCTTCATTGGCATAGGTTGCGCTATTGTGCGACAGGATTTGGCCAGCATTTTCCCTGGCTTCAATAATGGTTGCCCCGGCACCATCCGAATAGATCATGGAGTCCCTATCATGCTTGTCCACAATCCTTGATAGGGTTTCTGCACCAATTACAAGGCATTTTTTGGCAATCCCACTTTTGATAAATGCATTTGCCTGGATTACTCCTTCTATCCAACCTGGGCAACCAAATAGGAGGTCATAGGCAACACATTTGGGATTCTTGATCTGTAATTGGTGTTTTACCCGAGTGGCCAAACTTGGTAAGGTGTCCCCTTGGTTTTTACCAACTGATACATCACCAAAATTATGGGCAAAAATTATATAGTCTAGTTCCTCTTTGTTAATTTGGGCATTGGCTATTGCCTTTTCTGCAGCAAAAAATGCCAGTTTGGAGGTGTTTAAATTATCCTCGGCATAGCGCCTTTCGCTTATTCCGGTAATGCCTTGGAATTTTTGAATGATCACATCATTTGGATGCTTAAAGGGAGTGCCATCCTCATTTAAAAAATCGTGATTTTTAAAATCTGAATTTTTTGTTACGATAGATGGAAGGTAAGAACCAGTGCCAGTAATGCCTATGTTCATAATAATGTGCAATTTTAATAGTATAAATATAAACCAATTGGGCCGCGGTAATTTATGTCCTTCGGATTTGATATGATGTTCAAGATAATTAAGCTTTTGTATTTGCTCAAAAAAAAGCCTTTCACATTTGATGGAAAGGCTTTAAAAGGCTTGATTTTGTTGAGATTTTTAGGCTTCTACATAAGCTTCGATGGGCGCACAAGTGCATATTAAATTACGGTCTCCATATGTGTCGTCCACGCGTCTTACGCTAGGCCAAAACTTGTTATCCAAAATATATGGCAATGGGAAGGCCGCTTGTTGTCTACTGTAAGGAAACTCCCATTTGTCATTGGTAATCATTTCCAAAGTGTGGGGTGCATTTTTTAGAGCATTGTTATTGTCCTCAACGGATGCTGCATCAATTTCTTCACGAATAGATAGCATGGCACTACAGAATCGGTCCAATTCTGTCAGGCTTTCGCTTTCCGTAGGTTCTATCATAAGTGTTCCGGCTACCGGGAAAGAAACTGTAGGTGCATGGAATCCATAATCCATTAATCTTTTTGCGATATCGGTAACTTCTATTCCATTTTCTTTAAATGGTCTACAGTCTATAATCATTTCGTGGGCAGCTCTACCTCTTTCTCCCGTATAGAGTACATCAAATTTTCCACTAAGCTTATTTTTAATGTAGTTCGCATTTAGGATAGCGGTCTTTGTAGACTGGGTCAATCCGTTTTCCCCCAACATTTTTATATATCCATAAGAAATTAAACATACCAACGAGCTTCCCCAAGGAGCAGCCGATATGGCTGTAATAGCCTTGTCTCCGCCCGTTTTAATTACGGGGTTTCCTGGTAGAAATGGTACTAGTTGTTCTGCCACGCAAATGGGGCCAACTCCAGGGCCACCACCACCATGAGGGATAGCGAATGTTTTATGTAGGTTTAAGTGGCAGACATCGGCCCCAATGGTGGCAGGATTGGTCAATCCTACCTGTGCATTCATATTGGCCCCGTCCATATAGACTTGACCTCCGTTGTCATGGATCAATTTTGTAATTTCCTTAATGGATGATTCGAATACACCGTGGGTAGACGGGTAGGTTACCATTAAAGCGGATAGATTGTCTTTGTGCAACTCGGCTTTTTCAGCTAAGTCGGTCACATCTATGTTCCCGTTTTCGTCAGTTTTTGTAACTACTACCTTCATGCCCGCCATAACTGCTGAAGCAGGGTTGGTGCCATGTGCCGAGGCAGGTATTAAGCAAATATTTCTATGACCTTCCCCTCTGGACTCGTGGTATGCCCTTATGACCATTAGGCCGGCAAATTCTCCTTGCGCTCCAGAATTTGGTTGTAAAGAAGTTCCGGCAAACCCGGTGATGATATTAAGATCTTTTTCCAATTCCTTAAGGATGATCTGATAGCCTTCCGCTTGGTCAATAGGTACAAAGGGATGGATATTTCCCCAACGCGCCAAGCTCAATGGCAACATTTCGGAGGCCGCGTTCAATTTCATGGTACATGAGCCCAAGGAAATCATGGAGTGGTTCAATGCCAGATCCTTTCGTTCCAATTTTTTAATATACCTCATCAATTCGGTTTCCGAGTGATAGGAATTGAATACACTATTCTCCAAAAACGTTGAAGTGCGCACCAGCTTGTTTTCAAGAAGGGATTGTGCTAAAAGGCCATTGATAACAATGGGTTCTTTCCCAATGGCTTCTGCGAAAATATTTACTATTAATTGTAGATCTTTTAGGGAGGTAGCTTCGTTCAATGCAATCGATATGGTGTCTGCATCAACGTATAGGAAATTAACCTCATGTTTTTCGGCAATGGGCCTCACTTTTGAGGAATCTGCCTTTATGCTTATGGTATCAAAATAACTAGTGTTGGTTTGATACAACCCTAATTTTTCAAGACTATCCACTAGGGTAACCGCTGTGGAATGTACCTTGTTTGCGATATATTTTAGTCCCTTAGGTCCGTGATAAACAGCGTACATTCCGGCCATTACAGCCAACAGGACCTGAGCTGTGCAGATGTTGGAGGTAGCTTTGTCGCGTTTTATGTGCTGCTCCCTTGTTTGTAACGCCATCCTTAAAGCCGGCTTGCCATCGGTGTCCTTTGTAACTCCGATTATTCTGCCTGGAATACTTCTTTTGTACTCTTCTTTAGTGGCAAAAAAAGCGGCATGAGGTCCACCGTAGCCTAAAGGAATTCCAAATCGTTGAGTGGTTCCTACCACCACATCGGCTCCAAATTCACCCGGAGGGGTCAATAATGCCAAACTTAAGATATCTGCAGCAACGGCAACTTTTATATTTTTTTCAACCGCTTTGGCCACGAATGGGGCATAATCATTTACTTGACCATGCTTTCCTGGATATTGCAACAAGGCGCCAAAATAATCATCTCCAAATTCAAAGCTTTCGTGGTTTCCAACGATCAGTTCTATTTCAAGTGGGGTCGACCTTGTTTTTAACAGGGACAATGTCTGGGGCAATATCTCTTCGGAAACAAAGAATTTTAAAACGTTGTTTTTCTTTTGATCCCTACTTCGTACATCAAAGAGCATGGTCATGGCTTCTGCAGCGGCAGTACTCTCGTCCAAAAGTGAGGCGTTGGCCAATTCCATTCCTGTGAGTTCTGCTATTACGGTCTGGAAATTCAATAAGGCCTCTAGGCGCCCTTGGGCAATTTCAGCTTGGTAAGGTGTGTAGGCCGTATACCATCCTGCATTTTCCAAAATATTTCTCTTTATCACTGAAGGGGTTATACTTTCATGATAACCAAGACCGATATAGGATTTAAAAACTTTATTCTTTTCGGATAAAACTTGGATATGGGACAAATACTCGTGCTCACTCATAGGCGGCTCCAGAGCCAAGGGTTTTTCAAGGCGAATATCGTCTGGAATTGTTTCGGTTATCAATTGGTCCACTGAGTTGGCATTGATGGTTCTTAGCATCTGTGGAAGGTCTTCCTCCCTAATGCCGATATGGCGCAAGGCAAATACGTCTGTCCTCATAAATTCAAGCATTTTTAATCTAAAATATAGGTGAGCAAAAATACTCATTATTTATGTTTATTTTGCAGCTTTTACTTCCAACTCCTTCAAAGTTTTTAACTAAAATAAGAGGTTATGAACACTTTGGTTATTTTTGATTTATGAACTGGCGTAGCTACTTATTTCATTTTTACTTGGATGCCAGTGTACATGTTGCGTTATCGGTTTTTGCATTTATTGAAATCACCTGCATTTTTTTTGGATTGTCCAGGGACAACCATATATCGTATCTAGTATTTTTCGGAACAATTGCTTGCTACAACTTTGTGAAATATGGGGTGGAGGCAAAAAAGTATTTTCTAGTAGCCAATACTTATCACAAGAATATTCAGGTGGTCAGTTTTATTGCAGGGGCCTTTGCTTTGTATCATTCCTTTTTTATGTCCTTTGAAACTTGGATAGGAATTACAATTTTACTGGTTTTGACTAGTTTATATGCAGTTCCGCTGTTGCCCAACGCAAAAAATCTTAGAAGTTTGGGAGGTCTCAAAATTTTTATAGTGGCTTTGGTGTGGGCGGGTACAACGGTAGTTTTACCAATTGTAGCTGCAGATATGGTTTTGGATTGGGATGTTGCAGTGGAGTTGGTGCAGCGATTTTTAATGGTGCTGATCCTAATGTTGCCATTTGAAATTAGGGATTTGGATTATGATGATCCGGAACTTAGAACTTTGCCCCAACGATATGGTTACCTGAACACAAAAATTTTGGGTGCCGCCGGCGTGGTTGTTTTTTTCTTTTTAACTTTTATGAAAGATTCCCTGACGTATTTGGAGGTGTTGAGTAAAGGCCTGGCATTTCTGGTTCTAGGAATGTTAATGTTGGTGACCAGAAGAAATCAATCCCAATTTTTTTCTTCCTTTTGGGTCGAGGCCATTCCAATTTTTTGGTGGGTCTGTATTTTGGTATTGGATGCCTTTTTAGGCACTTTCAGGAGTAGCCCTAATTTTTAGAACACATAGAATATAAAATGCCCTTGGATTTTATTTAGGGGCATTTATTATGCCCGATCTTG
>NZ_JALKBB010000036.1:0-60488 GCF_023016025.1 Arenibacter sp. S6351L
ACAACCCGCCATATACCTTTACCATCAACGACGGGACCAATCCGCCGACCACACAGAACAGCAACCTGTTCACAGGTCTGGCAGCAGGTACATACAACATTACCGTTACCTCGGACAGGGGATGCTTTACCTTGCAAACCGTAACCATTGATGAACCTAATGCTTTAGATGTAAGCGCAACCGTTTCAAGTTTTGCTTGTAATGTCAATAACCAGGCATCTCAGGCCGTGATAACCGCAGTGGGAGCGGGAGGGACAGCTCCATATACTTATAGCATCAACGGAGTGAACTTCTTTAGCTCAAATACCTTTAACATAACCAATAACGGATCTGATAGGATGATAACGGTTACTATAAAGGATGATAACGGATGTACAGATGTTACCACCGTCAACATCAGCGCCCTTAACAAATTTACTGCTACATTGGCCCAGGATGCGGCCATATCTTGTGCAGGACCTGAAGAAGTAACAATAACTGTAAACGACAATGGCAATGCGGCCAATGTTTATACCTATCAGTTGTTACCTGTTGGCAATACCAATGCCACACTAACAGGAAATCCAACTTATAACAGTGCCACCTTTAATTTAACCGCTGTGGGAAGTTATACCTTTAGGGTTACCGATACCACAACCGGATGTTATGTGGATACTGCTGCCTATAATATTGCACCTTATGATTTGATCAAGGTAAGCGCTACAGCAATTACGCCTGTAACCTGTTTTGGAGATAATAATGGTGCGTTGCAAATAAATGTAAGCGGCTATTCCGGCCCTTATAACTATACCGTATATACCAGTGCAGGTGTAGCCACCGCAATTACGGGATCGGCCAACACATCCACTAACCCATTGACCATTAATGGACTAACAGGAGGAAACTATTATGTAAGGGTTACCCAGACCAATGTTCCATTGTGTTTTGAGAATTCCAATACAGTAAAAATAATTTCTCCTGATAGGGCACTGACTGCAATTGTTGATCCAATTGCCAATGTTACTTGCTCCAATGACCAAGGTGAAATAATAGTAGACCCAAGTGGAGGTTATGGTCCTTATGATATTGTACTGACCAATACCACAACCGCAGAGGTATACAATGCCACCGACGTTAACGTAATGGTATTCATCGAACTCTCAGCGGGGAACTACACCGTTCAGATTACGGATGCCAATGGCTGTATCCTAAACGATACCGAAACTTTGGTGCAACCAGCCCCGATTACTGCAGATATCACTCCTTTATCCACAACATTGGATTGCTACGGAGATAGTGATGGTGCATTGACCGCTATAAATATGGCCGGGGGAGAAGGTATATACCAATATCAATTAAATGTTTATGATTCAACAGGCAGCAATATTGTATATACTTCTGGTGGACAAGTTAGTCCAATATTCAACAACCTGAAGTCCGGTATCTATACCATTACTGTATCTGATGGTTGGGGATGTGATGTTGAAACCGTACAGGCCACTATAATAGATCCTACGGAAGTTTATGCCTCTTTGATAAGGACAAGTCCATTAACTTGCTTAAACGACGCAGAATTGTTGTTAACAGCCCATGGTGGAACAGGTCCTTATGAATATAGTTTGGACGATATTAATTATTTCCCAATGAGCGGTGGTAACACACATACTTTCACAGTGCCTGCAGGAACGTATAGATACTATGTTAGGGATTCATTCGGATGTAATTCCATTTTGTCCAATCAAATCAAAGAAGATGCCATTGAGCCATTAACGGTAACCATGGATACTTCTGCGGCAGTTATTAACTGTAACGGTGATAATACCGCTATATTGATTGCCAAGGCAGATGGAGGATTGGGTAATTACCGTTATGAATTGTTTACCGATGCCGCCTTGACCAATAGTATTGCAGGACCCCAAACAAACCGCGAATTCAGCAACCTTACAGTTGGCAGTTACTGGGTCAGGGTAACAAGTGATGATTGTGTAGTGGTATCCAACGAAAACAGAATAACGGAACCAACCCCGTTGGTGGTGGACGATTCCTTTATGAACGTCACCTGTAATGGGGCCAATGATGGTAGTATAACCGTTTCCTTGAGTGGTGGTTCCGGTGGATATCAATATTCCATTTCACCTAACTTGGACAAATTTGATACGGTAAATACATTCACCGATCTAGCTCCCGGTAACTATACTGTAATTGCACAGGATATAAATGGATGTTTTGAACAATTGAGATATACCATAACAGAACCGGCAATTATAACTGCAGTACCTACTACCACACCGGAAATATGTATTGGTAGTGAGGATGGAACCATTTCCTTGACCATTTCCGGAGGAACTGCACCCTATAGTACCAGTATAAACTCTACTGCAGATAGCGATTTTGTCCTGGACAGAACCATGTTCACCAATCTGGCTGCTGGAACTTATGCTGTATTCGTAAAGGATGCACAGGGTTGTATGATCAACTTGGCTGTAACCATTGATCCAGGAGTAAACTTAAATGCAACAGCTACCCCAATCTATGAATGTACGGGCAACATCCCTAACAATTCAATTGATCTGGTATTGGAAGATCCAACTGTTGGCCCGGATGTAATGTATGCCCTGGACTCCACCGATCCAAATGACATGGTCTTGGAGCCCAATTTTGCCAATATTGCTCCTGGAGCCCACTATATTGCCATTGCCCATGCCAATGGTTGTGTATTGACCATAGATTTTGAAATAGAGAACTTTGAACCCTTGGTTCTTACCTTGGCACCAGGGAACATCAATGAAATTTCGGCTGTTGCCACAGGTGGACAACAAGAATACACTTTCTATTTTAACGACAAGGATAATGGTACGGATAATACCCATTATATAACAGAAACAAAAACCCATATCGTTAGGGTTGTAGATGAGAACGGATGTGAAGCCATTGCGGAAATCTTTATGGAGTTCATTGATATAGAAATCCCAAATTTCTTTACCCCTGACGGTGATGGACAAAATGATTTCTGGAGACCTAGAAATCAAGAAGGATTCCCAAAGATACTAACCATAATATTTGACCGTTATGGTAGGGAGGTTTACAGAATGGGTCTCAATGACCAAGGATGGGATGGACTATACCATAACACCGAACTTCCAACCGGAGATTACTGGTATGTCATTAAACTCAAAGGAGAAGAAGATGATAGGGAATTTGTCGGACATTTTACATTATATAGATAAAAAACTTAACCATAAATACAATGCGCAGTAAACTATTAACTTTTGTGTTGCTTTTAAGTACCTTGATCACTAGTGCCCAAGAACTTAATTCACCCCAGCTTTCACAATATTTGGCAGACAATCCTTTTGTACTATCCCCAACATATGCGGGTATTGGTGACCATGTAAAAATTAGGTTGAACGGACTTGCGCAATGGGTTGGAATCAAGGATGCACCCAGGACCCAGTCCTTGGCCGCCGATATGAGGTTAGGGGAAAAATCGGGAATAGGATTATTTCTATACAACGATTCCAATGGCTATACTAAACAACAAGGTGCACGTATATCCTTTGCCCACCATTTAACTTTAGACCGCTATGAGGACGAATTTTTATCCTTCGGTATCTCCTATAATTTTAATCAATTTAGATTGGATGTAGAAGAATTTATAGATGCCGGTTTCGATCCAGGGGTAACTGATGATAGATCCACATCCAACCACAACTTTGATATAGGTCTTTTGTACCGAAAAAATTCCTTTTATTTCAGTGTAAACGCCTCCAACGTCATCAACAAGGATGTATATATTTTCGATCCCATCTATGAACCCAACAAACTTAGAAACTTCTATGCCTATACTGGATACCGATATAAAAAATCCAGAAACAGTAATATGGAAATAGAACCCTCCCTTTTGTACAAAATATTTGAAAGTGATGGTAGGTCAGAAGCGGATTTAAACCTAAAATTTAGATGGTATGATTTTGAAGATTACTATTATGCAGGTGTTACCTACCGTTTTTTAAATGATCAAATTGGACGGCCACTATACATAGCTCCTTTGGCCGGACTTAAAAAAAGTAATTTCTATTTCGGATATTCCTATCAGATCATTCTTAACGAAATATTAGGCTATAGTACAGGTACCCACGTGGTAACTATTGGCGTAGACCTATTCCAGGGTATCAGTAATTGTAGATGTACCTATTAACCCATTGTCCTTGGTATATATAAATGGGAATCTAAATTATTTGTAAAATGTATTCTTTTAAGCTTGGATTGATTTAATTTTGTACAAATTATTAATGTGTTGGGGAAAATAAGGGTAAGCAATATTAAAGTTTATGCCAATCATGGTTGTCTTAAGGAGGAGACTCTTATTGGAAGCGATTACCTAGTAAATGTTGAAGTAGATGCCGATTTAAAAAAAGCATCACAAACCGATGAACTTTCGGAAACGGTTGATTACGTTCATATAAATTATATTGTAAAGGAAGAAATGGCTATTCCTTCCAAACTATTGGAACATGTTGCAAAACGCATTCTAGATAGAATATTTGCCGAAATACCCATAGCAAAAAAAGTAAAAGTTGCGGTCTCAAAAATCAACCCCCCTATTGGTGGGGATGTCCAAGAAGTGACCATAATACTCAAATCCAAAAGATAAAGCTTTTAGTTTTTGAAACATAAAAAAAGTATTACCTTTGCACTGCAAAAAGGCATTGTGGCCGAGTGGCTAGGCAGAGCTCTGCAAAAGCTTGTACAGCGGTTCGAATCCGCTCGATGCCTCCAAAACCTTCATCTTAACAGATGAAGGTTTTTTTATGTTACTTACCTTTCTATTACAGCTTATTCTATTTAATAAGTTCTATTCCCTTTTCTATATTCAATTGATCTTTAGGGAGAAAACCTTTTATTATCAGAACAATTCCACAAATAACAAGTATTATTCCAATGACTTTTTTAACCAAAAGAATTCTTCTTTTGGTCAACTTTTTGCGCAATTGTTTGGCCAATAATATTTTAAAGATATCTGTAACAAAATAGGCCCCGATCATAGCCGAGAAGAAAAGTATTATTCTATTTGGATCATTATCCAAGCTAGGTCCTACGACAATAATAATACCCAACCAGAATACCAAAACACCAATATTTATAAAATTCAGCAAGAATCCCTTGATGCACAAGCTAAAATAATCTCCCTTGGTAATCCTAATTTTATTTTCTTGTTTAACGGACTCTTTCTTAAAGACATTGGTAAGCCCATAAACCAATAAAATGGTACCTCCAAAAACATAGAGACCAGGATGATTACTAAGATTTTCCAACAATTGAAAACTACTGAAATAGGCTAAGGAAATAAAAACAACATCGGCAACAATTACACCAACATCAAAACAAAGTGCAGCTCTAAACCCTTTAATTGCACTAGTTTCCAAAAGAACAAAAAAAACAGGCCCAATCATAAAGCTCAATAAAAAGCCCAATGGAATTGCCGCCTGAATATCCTCTATCATAAAATTTTATTACTTACATTCTGGTAATCTTTCCTCCAAAAACCGTTTTTTCTTCCATTTTGGTAGGATTGCCATATACCATAACCTCTCCACCGGCCTTTACTGCCGCCTTTACATAATCGCTTGCAAACACTTCTGCCCTAGAACCCGCATTTACATTAATAGTACTAAACTTCGTTTTGAAATCCTTACCCTTGTAAATACCTCCTGTATTTATTTGAACGTCTTGAATGTTGGAAGAACCGGAAGCTGAAATAATACCTCCAGTTACACTTTTTATCAGCATTTGATCTACTTGTGCACTGATTATCAACTCTCCACCTTCCTGAGCCTTCAATTCCAAAATGTCCTGCTTTATAGGTTCTTTGGACGAAATCCTGGCATCCTCGTTAGTATCAATAACAACAAGTTTTTCCGTGTAATGGACATCTACAAAAGTTCTATAGCCGCTGAATAGTTTAGTCACTTCCATTCTAATCTTAAGAATGCCATCATTGTTTACAATAGCAACATTGTTAGTATTGGCACCAGTAATTACGGCCTTGTTAACATCAGATTTTATAAGGTTCACGGACAATCCATCAAAAGCCTTAACTTCTTTGAACGGTTGTAAATTCTGAGTTACCTTTTCGTTTTGCGACCTTAGTGATTGGGTAGCAACCAGTAACAAAAGTATTACTATTAATTTTTGATCCATTATCTTAGAGCTATAGTTTATTGGCTAATTATTATTAACCAATAAACATATTTTCCGGAACAATTCCGTGACACATATTTATGCAATGGCAACCTTTCTTTTAACTTAACTTATCTAGTTACCCAGTATAGTTAAACAAATTCCGTTCCAAAACAAAAATTTAGGCGTTTTTTCCGATTAAGGAAAAATCCAAATGGCGTTTTATTAAATCTGTACTCTTAACCATCACAACAACTTCATCACCCAATTGATAGGTTTTCTTGGTTTTTTCACCAACTATAGCGTACTCCTTTTCATCAAAGGTATAATAATCATCCTTTATATCCCTAATTCTCACCATTCCTTCGCACTTATTCTCAATGATCTCTACATAAAGTCCCCATTCGGTAACCCCAGAAATTACACCTACAAACTCCCGATCCTGGTGATCTTCCATAAATTTAATCTGCATATATTTTATGGAATCGCGCTCAGCATTTGCAGCCAAACTCTCCATATCCGAAGAATGCTTACATTTTATTTCATAGGGTTCTGCCTTTGGAGTCTCCCCCCCATCCAAATAATGCTGTAATAATCGGTGCACCATTACATCCGGATACCTTCTAATTGGCGAAGTAAAATGCGTATAATAATCAAAGGCCAAACCATAATGACCAATATTTTCAACTGTGTAAATTGCCTTGCTCATACTACGTATAGCCAAAGTATCCACTAGGTTCTGTTCTTTCTTCCCTTTTACATCTTCCAATAGTTGGTTCAAGGAATTACTTATAGATTTTTTATCCTTGAAGTCGAGCTTATGACCAAAACGTGATATTATACCGTTAAGAGCCATTAATTTATCTTCATTGGGTTCATCATGTACCCTATAAACAAAGGTTTTAACAGGTTTTTGCTTTCCAATATACTGTGCTACCCGTCTATTGGCCAATAACATAAATTCCTCTATAAGCTTATTGGCATCCTTAGATTCCTTAAAATAAACTCCTTCGGGTTCCATTTTTTCGTTGAGATTAAAACGTACCTCAATTTTATCGAAAGAGATAGCTCCTTGCTGCATACGATTATCCCTCATGATCTTGGCAAGACGGTCCATGGTCAAGGTAGCATCAACAACCTCATCACCAACGGTATAAGCATCTTCCCTTATGGATATTTCCGAAGGAATAGATCCCTGCCCGGTCTCTATAATATGTTGTGCCTCTTCATAGGCAAATCTTTGATCGGAATTAATTACCGTACGGCCAAACCATTCATTTTTTATAACGGCTTTACCATCAATTTCAAAAATGGCAGAAAAAGTATATTTCTCCTCATTAGGACGAAGGGAACAGGCATTATTGGATAATACCTCTGGTAACATAGGTACGACCCTATCTACCAAATACACAGAAGTTGCCCTATCATAGGCTTCATCATCCAAGATGGTATCAGGTGTTAAATAATGGGACACATCGGCAATATGGATTCCAATTTCATAATTACCATTTTCCAATATTTTAAAGGAAAGGGCATCATCAAAATCCTTGGCATCCTTGGGATCAATAGTAAAAGTCAAAGTTTCCCTTAGATCCCTTCTTTTAGCTATTTCCTCCTCTTTTATGCTGGTATCCAATGTATTGGCAAACATATCCACCTCCACTGGAAATTCATAAGGCAAACCATATTGGGCTAAAATGGAATGTATTTCGGTATTATGTTCCCCTGGTTTCCCCAATACTTGGGTAATGGTTCCAAAAGGAGAATCCGCATTATCCGGCCATTCATTTATTTCTACAATTACTTTATCGCCATCCTCTGCAGTAGAAAACTTATTCTTTGGCACAAAAATATCCGTATACATTCTATAATCCGTAGGCCGCACAAAAGCAAAATCCTTTTGCATATCTACGATACCCACAAAGGAAGTCTTATCCCTGGAAACGACTTTTGTAATTTCTCCTTCCAATTTTTTTCCCTTTCTTCTAGGAAAAATATATACCTCTACAACATCTCTGTGAAAAGCTTTTTTTAATTTATTGAACGGAACAAAAACATCATCATCCAAACCTTCAACTACAATGTATGCATTTCCTCTTCCTGTAATATCAACGGTTCCAGTATGGTAAGTCTTATTGGAAGCTACAGCTTTGTATGAACCTCTTCCTTCTTCCAATATTCGTTTCTTTTCCTTTAATTCTACCAACCTTTTAATTAGAGTATTTCTATCATTAGCCTCTACAACTCCAATTTTAGCAGCAATTTGCTTATAATTAAAAGATTTTTCCGGCTCCTTTTCAAGAACCGTAAAAATACCTCTGGTTATTTCGTTTTTTCTTTGATTTTTGTTTCTCTTGTTATTCTTTGACATTAACACTTTTATTTTTGGAAAATTACGAATTATAATCCATTGTCCTTGGATTCCAATTTTAAGTTTCCTTCTTCTTTAATAAATATTGTTATCAACATTTATATTATATATATATTTTCTTTTTTCTAAAATTTAAAATAAAATGGTGATTATGATGGCTTGTTTATAGTGGATATAAAAATTTACCTTTAAACTTGCTTTAAACGAATAAATAAGTTTATTGACAATTTATACAGAGAGTAAAGATTATAAATCAAGCTTTTAAATGGGTTATTAATATTTGTTGACAACCCATATGAACATAAAAATATTGAAAAGTTAATGTTACGTGAGTGTTAATTACTTCTTTTAATTATTTAATATCTTTCTACAAGAATCTAAGAAGTAAATTATTCTTTTACGATAACATTTTGTAAAGCAAAATTAAGGCGGATAATAAAAATTTAATATTTACTTTTTATAAGTAGTTTGTTAACAATGTGTCATTATTAGTAAACGACTAAATAACAATGCTTTTGAGTTTTTTTAAAATTTATGTTGTTAATAACCCCATTTCTGTGGTGAAACCATAGGTATTTGTACATTTGTGTGAATAGAACTACTTGTTTTGTATACTTTTTATTTTACTTCATTCATTAATAACCATCCATAAACAATGAAAATAGCTATTGGTAATGATCATGCAGGTACAGAATATAAACTTGCCATAATTGGATTGTTGAAATCTATGGGTATAGAAGTAATAAATCATGGTACCGACGGGTCTGACAGTGTTGATTATGCAGATTTTGTACATCCTGTAGCCACTGAAGTGGAGGAAGGAAATGCAGATTTGGGTATTATTATTTGTGGCAGTGGCAATGGTGTTTCAATGACGGCCAACAAACATCAAAAAATAAGGGCCGCCCTGTGTTGGACAACTGAAATTGTACAATTGGCCAAGGAGCACAATGATGCCAATATATTAAGTTTGCCGGCCAGATTTATTTCTTTGCCTCAGGCATTGGAAATGGTGAAAACATTTTTGAATACTTCCTTTGAAGGTGGTCGTCATGAAAGAAGAATAGAGAAAATTCCCTGTAAGTAAAATAATTATTAATAAACCAATAGTTAAAGGGAGTATTATATAACATTCTTTGCCCAATAATGTGGCTGTATTACTTAAATTTCCCTGGTAAATAATCTATCGGATTTTGTAAAATTAAAGACTACTTATATTATTATAGATATATAAAGTATGAGAATTGAAATAAAAAAATTCCAAGAACTTGATTTACAGGAGTTATATGATGTTTTACAATTGCGTAGCGAAGTATTTGTAGTGGAACAAGATTGTGTTTACCAGGATATGGACTATAAAGATCAGCTTGCCCTTCATATAATTGGGTATAAGGACACAAAAATTGTAGCCTATACCAGAGTATTTAAAAAAGGAGACTATTTTAAGGAAGCAAGTATTGGTAGGGTAGTGGTACGGAAATCCGAACGTCAGTATGGATATGGATTGGAAATAATGAAGGCTTCCATTGAAACTATACACAAGAAATTTGGTCCTACCGCTATACATATTTCTGCCCAGAAATATTTGACCAAGTTCTATACTTCCCTTGGGTTTAAGATTGTTGGTGAGGAGTATTTGGAGGATGGTATTCCCCATGTTGGTATGATCAAGGATTAGCCTTTATATTCCGAAATTAATTTCATAAAAAAAGAGCTGCAAAATACAGCTCCCAATGTATATGATATTAATATTCCAATTTATATTTTAATAGGTGTTTTATCACTTAAATTGATATCCTCCAACATATTGTCGGTAAATTTATAGTGTCCTTTAGTGGTGATAATTTTAAAACGATTGGAATTCATTCGGCTTAGAGTATCCAAAAACAACCATTTGGATTTCAATAATAATGGCCTATCGGATTTTAAACTAATCTCGAAATAGTATTTTTTGCCATTCTTTATAGCCACAATATCAGGGGTAATTTTGGTGTCGCTACCTCTTTTTAAATAGGATTTTGGACAATCATAACCTTCAATATCCGCCTTGATTTTTTCAAAACCGTGCGCTTCCAAGTGGGAAATGGACTTCTTTATGAACTCCTCGTTTGCTGATTTTTCAATTTTTATCATAATTGTAATGTATAAAAAAAATCGATAAAAAGCAAATAAATACGCTGATTAACAGTTATTTAAGTGCATTTTAACAAATTAATGGACATTAAGGGAACTAATCTATTTTGGATCAAGACAATTACAATTAACCTTGGATTTTTTAATTGTTATTTGGAACATTTGTTTTAATAGGGTCCATTAGTTAATTTTTTTAGTAACTGTCCGCTGTATAATCTTGGAAGTGAAACCTGCCCACCAATTGATAAGACTAAGGTTTATCATATTTTTTGTTCTTAGCAATCTTTTTCTGAAGCTTCTAATTCCGGCAAATAATTTTATTGTTTTTCAATTTTTGGTGATACAAATGTCCAAAAACCAGGCAAAAAAGTAAGTGATAACATTAAATATTGAAATTGTGCTGCCCAGCATTCCTTAAATTTTTATAATTTTCCAAGCTTCAAATAAGATTTTGTATTAACCATCATAGATTTTTTAATGAATTGCTGCCGAAAAGAAATAATTTTTATACTAATTACAGGAGTTTTTTTATTTATATCCTGTGAACAAAAGGTTGAAAAGGATGAGCTTACCATTAATAGGATGATGGAAGACATAAAACAGGAATTTGCCCCGGACAAAAGGGTAGCCCTTTTTAATATAGAATATGTTAGAAAGGGTAATGAAACCATACTTAGGGGAGAGTCCAACCTACCGGAAGCTGTTACCAGCTTTAAGCAAAAGCTGGCGGAACAAAAAATAGACTATCTAGATAGCATTCAATTATTGCCTTCATCCAATTTAAATGGTTTTACCCAAGGTCTTATTACAATATCCGTGGCCAATTTGCGTGGTAAGCCTGCACATTCGTCGGAGTTGGTTACCCAGGCTACTTTGGGAACGCCTGTAAAGGTATTGAAGGAAGAGAATGACTGGTATTTGATTCAGACTCCGGATAAGTATTTGTCCTGGGTAGATAGGGGAGGAATAATGCCATTGTCAACTGAAAAATATACACAGTGGAAATCCACTCCAAAAGTTATATACACCAATACTATAGGTCATTCTTATAACGATCCTAACAAGGATTCCCAGGTCGTTTCTGATATGGTTGCCGGAGGTGTTTTGGAACTGATAGGTGATGAAAAGGAATTTTATTATGTGGTTTTCCCAGATGGTAGAAAGGCTTATGTCCTTAAAACTGAAGCCATGGATTATGACACATGGTTGGCGGCATTGGATCCTAGTCAGGAATCCTTGGTAAGTACTTCCAAAACTTTAATGGGCGTCCCATATTTATGGGGTGGTACCTCTACCAAAGGAGTAGACTGTAGTGGATTTACCAAAACCATTTATTTTTTAAATGGGATTGTTTTACCAAGGGACGCTTCCCAGCAAATACATACGGGCAAGGAGATAGATGCGGTTAAGGATTTTGATAAGTTGGAACCAGGAGATTTATTGTTTTTTGGAAAACCGGCAACAGATACCACTAAGGAACGCGTAATCCATGTAGGGATGTGGATCGGTAACAATGAATTTATACATTCTGCCGGAAGGGTACATATAAGCAGTGTGGACAAAGACGCGCCAAATTTTGACGAGTACAACCTAAATAGATATTTACGTTCCAATCGTTATCTCAAGGAACCAAAGGACGGATTGATAGAGCTTGCTAAAACCCCTGTTTTTAAGGACTGACCTAGGCTTATTTGAGATCCACAGCCATTATAAAGTCATCTGCGGTCATATAGAGCCTTTTTTGATCCGTATCAAAAGCACAATTGGCCGTAGCCTGTCCAGTATGGATTCTGGCCAAAGCTTTCCCTTTGGGATTAAAGATCCAAACCCCACCGGGTCCAGAGGCAAATAAGATTCCATTGTTGTTTACTTTTAATCCGTCGGGCAAGCCTTGTTGACCTTCATTTCCAATTAGATTCGTTACTTCATAAAAAAGTTTTTTATCGGCTACCTTCCCAGGTTCCGTAATCTTGTATTGATACCAAGCGGCATGTTCAGGATCTGAATTTGCAACATAAAGGACATTACCATCCGGGGATATTCCTATTCCGTTAGGACGGGAAATTGAGTCGAGCAGTATTAATTCCCCGCTAGTCATTAGACAATAAATTCCTTGGAAATCCAATTCCTTGCCTTCATCATCCATTCGTTTTGGTAGGCCATAGGGTGGATCTGTAAAATAGAGGTTGCCGTTATTATCGAATGTGGCATCATTGGGGCTGTTAAATTTCTTGCCCATATAGGAATCCACCAGAGTCGTAAATTCAGATGAAGGGGAATTTAGGGGTGCATTCATTTTAGCTACTTGACGGTTCCCGTGTTGCATCAGCACCAACTCGCCATCTTTATTAAGCAAAAGACCATTGGAGCCCGGTTCTTCACCAGTAAAATCGGTTCCTGAAAACCCCGAGGGATGCAAGTAGGTGACCGTATCGTTATTTTGGAAATCTAACTTATATATCTTATTATTGGGTATGTCCGAGAACAGCAGATAGTTACCGTCTTTTATCCACAAAGGTCCCTCTGTCCAGGCAAAGCCACTGGCGAGAATTTCAATTTTAGATTTCGGATCAATTATTTGAAGTGCTTCATCATCCAGAATGTCAATGGAAAATGGAGAAGCAATAACTTCGTCGGGTATCGTTTTTTTACTCGATTCTTTACAGGAGGCCCCAAAGAGTAGAATGGAACCTACGGTAATACATGCCAATTTTTTCATTTTAGTGCATTATTTTAACGATTATAGTAATAACGGTCATGGCAGTGCTTCCAAGGACGAATGTACCTGCCGATTGGATCTGATAACCTTGTTTAACGTTCATGCCGGTAAGTTGGGTAAGTACCCAAAAGAAACTGTCGTTTACGTGCGATACAACAGAAGCTCCTGCACCTATCGCCAAAACGGTCATAGTAGCCATAAAGGGATCGTTAAGACCCAAAGCGGGCATTAATGGGGCTATTATGGAGGCGGTGGTTACCAAGGCCACTGTGGAAGAACCTTGGGTGGTCTTAAGACAGGCAGCTAATAAAAAAGGAAGGAACAAACCCAGTTCCATACCGGTAAACTCTGAGGTAATGGTATCGGCAATTCCTGAATTTTGCAACATCTTTCCAAAAATGCCTCCTGCACCGGTAATAAAAATTATAGGGGCTGCCTCCCTTAAGGATTCCCCAAACCAACCTGTGGAGGAGAAAATCTTTTCGTCCAATTTTTTGGGTAAAACAAGGGACAATAAAACTCCGACCAAAAGGGCAATTACAGGCGTGCCCAAAAATGATATGATCGTCTTGAATAGGGAAGGTTCAAAGGTAAATTCAGGATAATCCATGACCGATTTAAAAATAATCAGCAAAATGGGAATCACAATGGCCAATAATGATTTCCAAAGGGCGGGTTGTTCCTGTTTGGTAGTCACTTCTTCGAGGATTATAGGAACATGAATTCGGGATGCGAATTTGGTGGCAAAGAAATAGCAGGCAATTAGTGAAATGCTACTTATAAGCAAGCCCCATATCATAACACTTCCCAAATCTGCTCCTAAAATACCGGCAGCAGCAATAGGTCCCGGGGTAGGCGGTACCATGGTATGCGATGCGGTCAATCCCAACGCCAGTGCTGCAGTGGTACCTGCAAAGGAAACACCTGCCTTGGAGGAGAGCACCTTGTTTAACGGGTTCATTATTAAAAGTGCACTATCTGCAAATACTGGAATAGAAAGTATATATCCTGTAAGGAGCATGGCCAAGTGGATGGATTTTGCACCTATTAGTTGTAAAATCTTGGAGGCGATAACAAAAGCACCACCAGATTTCTCCAGAACCTTGCCTATTGTAACTCCAAACAAGATTATAAGTCCTATTTTACCCATTATATCCCCAAATCCATTATTTATGGAACTGATTATGGATTCTATATCCATCCCGGTCATAAAGCCGTAGGCGATGGCCGAGAAAAGGAGAACAAAAAAGGGATGCACTTTAAATTTGATGATGCCTATGATCAATAGGGCAAGGGAAAGAACTAAGGCGATTAGGTAAGTCATGGTTTTTTTTGGTTGGTTATTGGTATTGTTCGGTTATTATTTTACCATTCTGTAAAGTTTCCATCGGCTCCTCGCCATATAGGGTTGGACCAATTATGGCCAATTTTCTGGCCTTCCCTTAATTTTTCTTCATTCATTTCAACACCCAATCCTGGTTTCTGAAATAACTCTATATAACCATCCTTGATATCGAAAATTTCTGGATTCAGTACATAGTCCAACAGATCAAAGCCCTGATTATAATGTATGCCTATACTGTTTTCTTGGATAAAGGCATTGGCAGAAACAAAGTCGACATGTAATGCTGAAGCCAAGGATATAGGCCCCAATGGGCAATGGGGGGCCAAAGCTACGTCATAAGCCTCGGCCAAGGTAGCAATACGCCTTACCTCGGAAATACCTCCAGCGTGACTAAGATCTGGCTGAATAATGTCTACAACACCCTCTTCCAGAATTTTCTTAAAATCCCAACGGGAAAACATACGCTCTCCTGTGGCAAGAGGGATGCTGGTGTAAGGGTAAATATGTTTTAAGGCATCATTATTTTCGCTAAGTACCGGTTCTTCAATAAACATGGGTTCATAAGGTGCAAGCTCATCTATAAGTCTTTTTACCATGCCTTTATGTACACGGCCATGAAAATCCAGTCCTATGTCCAAATCGGTTCCAAATTCCTCCCTTAATAATCTAATGTTGTTGGCTACCTGTTTCACATCTTTCAAGGTGGAAATCCAGTCCATACCTCCGGTAGCGTTCATTTTTACAGCTTGGAAACCGGCCTTTACCTTTTCGTGCGCCTGTTCCAATAATACTTCCGGGTGATCTCCTCCTATCCAACAGTACATCTTCATTTTATGTCGAACCGCCCCACCCAATAAGTCATAAACAGGAACACCAAGAAATTTCCCCTTTATATCCCATAGTGCCTGGTCTATACCGGAAATGGCACTCATTAGGATTGGACCACCACGGTAAAATCCTCCACGATAGAGTATTTGCCATATGTCTTCAATATTTGCGGCCGACTTTCCAATGATATACTGTTGCAGTTCCATTACACAGGCTGCCACCGTATCTGCCTTACCTTCCACAACCGGTTCACCCCAACCAATAATCCCTTCCTTGGTGGTTATTTTAACAAAAAGCCACCTTGGTGGGACTTTAAAAAGTTCAATTTTTTCAATAATAAGTTGTTCCTTCATAATGATTTTACAAATTCTTTAGCCCTTTGCAGGACATTCTAAAAATCGTTTTTTTTGGTTGGTTATATAGATCGAAGCCTTTCCATAGGCACGTGATTCTATAAACTAATTCGGAATTAAATATAACTAATTGTTATGTATATATAGAATATCGGAATTTTTTAACAGATTAAATTAAAGTATAACAGTTTTTCCAGTTCTTACCGACTCGTCGGCAGCCAATACAATTTTTAGACTATTAATGGCATCCGTTAAATGGGAAGAAAGGTCGTGGTCGTTAACAATGGCATTCAACAAATACTCCTGTTCCAATAGACAGAGTCCGTCATGATCCGGCTCGTCTTGAGTCCTAATAAAATCGTCTTTTTTTACAAAATCCCCTTCTTCGTTTAATTCACTGTAATGAAGTTGTAGACTGCCCGTTTTTGTATGTCCCTCTATATCCTGGGAACTATCTTTGGGGTTGTCCGAAATGGAAACAGCTCCTTTTGGGCCAATAACGTCTTTGATAAACACCGCTGTTTCACTCATCATAGGTCCCCATCCGGCCTCATACCATCCTACGGAACCGTCTTTAAAACGAACTTGTAATTGACCGTAGTTGTACATTTTAGCATCAATTTCTTTACTCAAATTAGCTCCAATGGCACTGACACTAATTGGAATGGATTGAGTCATTAAACACATAATATCCACGTAGTGAACGCCACAATCCACTATGGGCGACATGCTATTCATTAACTGTTTATGGGTATACCATTTGTCCCCAGAACTTTGTTGGTTTAAGTTCATGCGCATTACCAAGGGCTTGCCAAGGGTACGGGCAACCTCCACAAACTTGGTCCACGACGGATGTACCCTAAGAATATAACCTACTACCATTTTTCTGTTCTTTTCCTTTGCCAACGCCACTAGTTCCTCGGCCTCTTCTAACGTGAGGGCAAGTGGTTTTTCTACGAAAACATGTGCTCCTGCATTAAGACTTTTTCTAACATAGTCGGCATGGGTATCTGGATAGGTATTAATGGATACTACATCTGGTTTGGATTTCTTCAAGGCGGTATCAAAATTATCATAGGTAGGCAACCCTCCCAATTCTTCGGATAATTTTTCCCTACTTTCCGGTTTACGGCTTACCAGTCCCACAATTTCAAATTCAGTGAGTTGGTGATAGGCTCTGGCATGGGAAATACCCATATTTCCACAACCTACAACAAGGGTTTTTAGTTTGTTCATATTCCTAAGGATTAATATTTCTTAATTTTTTTATTCCAGGGAAAAGGCAAGGATCTTGTTTCCTTTTTCTGTTCCTAATTTTTCGCCACCACAGGCAATGGCAATATATTGCTTGCCGTTTACTTCATACATGGCGGGTGTTGCAAATGCTGCAGCAGGGAGTTTGTATTCCCAAAGTAGCTTGCCATTGTTTTTATTAAAAGCTCTAAAATATCCGTCTTTTGTGGCTCCTATAAACAATAGTCCGTTTTCGGTAACTATAGCCCCGCCATAGTTTTCCGAACCTGTTTGGGAAAATCCCTGTTCTTTCAAGCTCAATGTTTCCCCGAAGGGAATGGACCATAGGTAATCCCCAGAATTTAGGTCTATAGCATGTAATGTACCCCATGGCGGGGAAATGGCCGGCAGCCCGTTACTGTCCAGAAATTTTTTATATCCGCGGTGTTTATAGGTTGTTTTTATAGGTTTTGTATTGTTCTCGGTAACAATTGGTCCAACTTCTTCCCCATATAAAAACCGTATCAAAGCTTCCATTTCCGTTTTTTCAATTTGAGGGAAACCTGTCATCATGCCTTTTCCTTTATTTATGGTCAGGGCAACTGCCTCTTTATTATGGGTCGATTTAAGGTTTAATAAAGATGGATATCCACTTGCAACATTACCTTTACGGTCTTTTTGATGGCATACAACACAATATTGGTTATAGGCATATTCCCCTGGAGCCATGCTTGTGTTTAGCGTATCCTTGTCCATTTGAAGGAACCAGGCCATTTCATTGGAATTTACGTACAAAATGCCATCTTCGGGATCGGCGGCGGCACCTCCCCATTCCGCGGCCCCGTCATATCCAGGAAGAAGAAGTACCGGTTCTAAACTAGGTGGAGCATAGATTCTTTTATCCGCTTCGTTGAATTGCGTCAGTAATTCCTCCTTGTTTTCGGCGTACGGACTAAGGTCTTTTTCGGTCAATAAATCGGATTGTCTTGCAAAAGGCTTGGGCTTGGTGGGAAATGGTTGGGTTGCCCATGTTTTTTCTCCTTCCAAGGTAGATGGAGGTACAGGTATCTCCTCAATATCAAACAAAGGCTCACCTGTGATTCTGTTAAAAAGAAAAACATACCCTTGTTTGGTTACTTGTGCCACGGCAGGAATTTTTTCTCCCGCTCTGGTAATCGTCAAAAGGTTGGGCGGTGCCGGTGGATCCCTATCCCACAGGTCGTGATGGGTAAATTGATAATGCCAAAGCAGTTTTCCTGTTTGTGCGTCCAAAGCCAATAGCGTATTGGCATAAAGATTACTGCCCTTTCTGTCGCCACCATAAAAATCGGGGGCTGCTGAACCTGTTGGGATGTATAGGATTCCCGTTTTTTCGTCCAATGCCATACCGGCCCAGTTATTGGCAGCACCAACAATTTCGCTTTTATAGCTATCCGGATCTTCCCAGGTTTCGTTACCGGGCTCTCCTGGATAGGGTATGGTGTGAAAGGACCATTCCAATTGGCCTGTTATTATATTAAATGCCATGATATCCCCTGGTGCAGCACCGCTACCTTCCGAGAGGCGAATTGGCATTACAATTAAATCCCGGTAAATGGTTCCAGGAGTGTTGGAGACGACAAATTTATTCCTTGCGCTTGTTGGCAATCCGGAGTGGAGATCAATTTTTCCATTTTCACCGAAAGAAGAAATTGGCGTACCCGTTATGGCATTCAGGGCAAAAAGATTGGGTCCTCGGGTAAACAGAATACGCTTATCATTGTTCTTTGACCAATACGCTACGCCTCTACTAGTGGAATTTGTAAGGTGTAGTGAATCCCCAAATCTCCATATTTCCCTCCCAGTTCCAGCGTGCAATGCCACTGCCCTTAAGGCCGCTGTAACCCCGTACAAAATAGTGTCCACTACAATAGGGTTCATTTGCATTTGACCACTATCGGGAGCAGAGTAGGACCAGGCCACCTTAAGTTCCGTTACATTGTCCAAGGTAATTTGTGATAGTGTGGAGTAATGGTTGCGATCTGGTCCACCTAAATAGGAGGTCCAAGTTGTGTAATTATCGGAGTCCGTTTTGGTGGAATTATCAAGCTGGCAACTTATTAAACAAATTGCCGCTATGGTTATTAGCGATAAATGCTTTGTGGTATTAAGCGACATTGGTAGTGGTTTTATCGCTTAAATTAATTAATTTTTAAGAACTAAGGGGTTATTTCTTTGTTGTACTATAGTCTAATATTTTTGGACAGGGAAACAATCGTTCTTTTCCTTATAGATCCAAATCCTACAAAAGTGGATTGGTTTGAGGTTTAGAAAAGGAATATTTAATTGCGCTATAACCTTTTCAAGGTTTTGTTGAGCACAGGAACAATTAGTTCGCCAAGTTCTTTATATCCCTCCTTGTTATAATGAACGTCCTTATCCCCCAAACCATTTTTGTGGTGGATGGCAATGGATTTTTTGTAGATATCATTGATAATAACACCATTTTTTTTCATTACGGATTTTGCTACTGCATTGTATTTTGCTACATCGTCAGAAAATCTACCCGCTTCATTAACAGGAACATAGGTGGTTGTTACAAAGATTAATTTTGCTGAGGTACTGGCTTTGAGGATACTCACCAACTCTTCCAGATTTTGTTTATAGGTTTGCAATTCATAGGTAATTGTACCCTTAATTTTATCCCTATTGCCATAAACTTTGGAATCTGGATGTCTGTAACAAAGATCCCATAACCCCCAATTAAATTGGATTATATCCCAATCTTCCTGACCTATCCAATCCTTGATTTTCTCCAGTCCTGTTCCTGTGTGTTGTGCGTTTCCAGGATTGTGCATTACTATTGCCTTAGTGGCCAGTGCTTCTTTTACCTTTGAAAAATAACCTATGGAAATAGAGTCGCCTATGATCAGTATTTTAGGCTCTTTAGGTTTGTATCCCAGACAAAGAAAAATACATAAGGTTATTAGGAGGTAAAATTTGTTATTCATGCTTTTAATCTTTACAAAGATGAAAAATAATTAAAAAATTTAGAAAGGGAATGGTGAGGGTGCCATTATGCCGGTATTTTTTGTTTCCTGAAAACCGGATTGCCCATAATCCTGGATGGGATAATTTGCCACCATTCACAATATTTTATGAAGGTCTAGAGAAAATCACTACATTGTTATTGCCAAATAATCAACCATATACAAAATGACAAACGAATCTACCAACCTTTCCAAGAGGTTGTTTTCCTTGGACGTATTCCGGGGATTGACCATGTTTTTATTAATTGCGGAGGCTGCCGGGTTTCATGGTAGCTTTGGGGACTTTACAGAAAACAACACCTTTTTACATCCTTTGGCGGAACAGTTGCACCATCATCCATGGAACGGGTTGCGGTTTTGGGATCTTATACAGCCTTTTTTTATGTTTATAGTGGGGGTGGCCATGCCATTTTCATTGAGAAAGCGTTTGGCTAGTGGATCCCGCAAGGCTGCTACCAAACATATTTTGAGAAGATGTTTTTTGCTTTTTGCTTTTGGGGTATTGTTGCACTGTGTGTATAGCCATGCATTGGTTTGGGAACTCTGGAACGTATTGGTTCAATTGGCCTTTACTATTCTTATAGCTTATGCGATAATGAATCTTCCCCACCGTACACAGATTTTTATCTGCTTGGGAATTTTGATACTTACCGAGATTCTCTATCGGGCTTATAATCCACAGGACCCATACAATCAAGGGCAGAGTTTTGGGTCTTGGGTAGATATGTTGGTAATGGGTAAAATTAACGGCGGGGGATGGGTTTTCATTAACTTCTTACCTACTGCGGTACATACGGTGATGGGTGTTATTTGTGGACAAATATTACTTTCCAACAAATCCGCTAAAGAGAAATTAAATCCCTTATTAATGTGGGGAGCGGCTCTACTTTTGTTGGGCTATGGGATGGATCTATTGGGAATAACCCCTATTATTAAAAGAATAGCGACTACCTCATTTACCTTGGCTTCGGGGGGATGGGCCTTGTTGGCCTTGGCTTTGTTTTATTGGTGGATCGACATTAAGGACCATAAGAACAAATGGCTGAAGATTTTTTCTGTGGTAGGGACCAACTCTATATTTATTTATTTGTTTGCAGAAACCGTAGGGGCACAGTGGTTTAGGGGTTTCGGGCTTATTTTTACCGAAGGAATATTGGCTCCCTTAGGTGTAGAGGAAGGTTTAATATTGGTCATAAATTCCTTGTTTGTGCTCTTTATGTTGTGGTATATCACCTACTTTCTAGATCAGAAGAAGGTTTACTTTAAGATATAGAGGTTCAATACCTAGTCACTATTTGACCGGCATTTTTTTATTTTAGAATATTCGTGTATTTGCCATTGTCATTCAACAGAACGGTAGCGGTCATAATGGCTTCGTCATTTTGTAAATGGTAATCATATAGACCGTCCCTATAGAAATAGCGTTTAAGAATTTCATCCTCCAAATTCTTTTGGATTTCCGCTTTGTATTTATCCAAGGCCATAAGTTTGTTTTTATCCATCTCCAACAACAGCGCTTTATACTGCTCCGTGACCTCATTGCCAAATATGGTACTGTCCTCGCCGGACATGGCCTCTTTTAGTGCTTTTTCGGCCTTAGTCTCAAATTCAAAATTACTTTTGGAGACATAATTTTTAAAAGATGCAAAATCACTATCCTTATAATTGAAGTCCAATACATTTTCTATCTTGTTATTATAATAGAAATCGGTGGCGTAGTCGAAAATAACATTACCGGATAACAGGGCCTGGGTAAGCGTATTTGTTTTGGCTGCAGCAATTTCTATATCTGGCAAAACACCGCCACCATCTTGGACTTTTCGCCCATTTCTGGTTTTAAAATCCCTGAACTGCGTATTCTTAACTGCATTTCCATTCTCATCCCTATTCCAATAATCCAAGGATTGTATACATCTTCCGGATGCTGTATAATATCTGGAGATGGTTACCTTTAGTTGTGTACCATAGGTTAGTTTTAAAGGGCGCTGTACCAATCCCTTTCCAAAACTTCTTGCACCCACTATAACGGCTCGGTCCAAATCCTGTAGACTTCCTGAGACAATTTCACTGGCCGAGGCACTTCTACCATTAACCAATACAACCAACGGTATTTCTGTATCTACGGGTTGGTTGGTAGTTTTATACTCCCTGTTGAATTTCTTGACCTTGGATTTGGTGGTTACCACAAGTTCTCCTTTTGGAATAAAAAGATTGGTTACATTGATGGCTTCGGTCAATAGACCACCTGGATTATCCCTTAGGTCCAAAATAATTTTTTCCGCGCCATCGTTTTTTAAGTTAAGGAGTGCTTCCTTGGTTTGTTCAGAAGCTTTTTTATTGAATTTTGACAAAACAATATAACCCGTGTTCCCTTTGATCATCTTGTAATAGGGTACGGCATCAACTTCTATAGATTCCCTGTTAACTGTTGTTGACTTGGTTTCTCCCTGCCTAACATAGGTAATGTTTACACTGGTATTATTGGCTCCTTTTAAAAGTTCATCGGCGTCATCCTGAATATCCGCAATGGCAATATCACCGATCTTAATAATTTCATCCCCGGCTTTAAGGCCCGCCTTATCTGCGGGGTAACCTTTGTAAGGTTCAATAATAACCACTTTATCCTTGTAACTCCGGACCACGGCCCCAATACCTGAATATTCACCTGCATTGTTTATTTTAAAGGATTCAACGTCTTGTTCATTAAGGAATTTGGTATAGGGATCCAGATCTTCCAACATGTTTTTAATGGCCGTATCCATTAATTCTGCAGGATTGGTTTCATCCACGTAGTTCATGTTCAACTCTTTGAAAAGGGTTGTAAAAATTTCGATCTGTTTGGCAATCTCAAAAAAATCGCCCTTAAAACTACTTCCTGCAATGAGTAGGGCAATG
The DNA here is from genome assembly GCF_023016025.1 of Arenibacter sp. S6351L. NCBI lineage: Bacteria > Pseudomonadati > Bacteroidota > Flavobacteriia > Flavobacteriales > Flavobacteriaceae > Arenibacter > Arenibacter sp. S6351L. The sequence continues at coordinate 23,066 of NZ_JALKBB010000036.1, forward strand.
GCGATAATGGGAATAAGTACCCGCTTTTTTATTATCTCTTTCATATGTTCATAAGTTACTTGCTAGCCTTTGCAATTTCATCGACAAATTTCCGCATTAAAGGAATCATGGCATCTGTTATTTTGGATTGCGAGGGCATCTCCTTACCAAGATATAAAAACATAAACGCAAAGTTACTCTCTATGTTGTTAAAAATTAGGTGTTTGTTCAACCTATAGCTTTCCCGCATCAACCTTTTAATTCGATTTCTTTTTACGGCACTTTTAAAATTTCTTTTGGACGCTGTTACCCCAACCTTGCACTTGGAACCATCATCAAAGCTGGTTTTAAGATAAACAAGTTTAATAGGATAATTGGTAATACCAATCCCTTCCGCAAACAACTGTTCAATTAGTTTTTTGCTCTTTAGTTTTTCTTTTTTTGGGAAGCTAAATGACATTTTGCCGTAAATGTAAAATAAAAACCACAGTTATGGGATATGACAACCATCATAGTTCAAAATCCATTTAGCCATTATCTTGGGTTATATTTTTTACAAAACTATAAATAAGGGATTTATGGGAGAATTGAATGTTGAAAAATTGAGGAACAATCCTCTTAAGGCCAGATATATTAAACATTTGTTGGCAGACATTGTGGCCTTGGAACAAATACTGGATAAAAAGATGTTCGAACGAAGTCCAATTAGGATCGGGGCCGAACAGGAATTCTGTTTGGTCGACGAATCATGGCAGCCATCCAATAAGGCCTTGGAAGTTCTTGAAAATATAGATGATCCCCATTTCACCACTGAATTGGCCCTTTATAACCTGGAAATTAATTTGGATCCCATTCCATTATCCGGGAATTGCTTTTCAGAAATGCATTTGCAGCTGGACCATTTATTGGCTATGGCCAATAAGGTTGCAGAGGAATCCGCTACTAAAATTATATTGTGTGGTATTTTGCCCACCATTTCAAAAAGGCATCTGAATATTGAATATTTGACTCCTATTCCCCGATATAAGATTTTGAACGATGTTATTAAGGAAATAAGAAATAATGATATAGAAATTCATGTAAAAGGGGTAGATGAGTTGAATATCCGCCATGACTCCGTGCTGTTCGAAGGATGCAATACCAGTTTTCAGTCGCATCTGCAGATAGACCCATATGATTTTGAGGATACCTATAATTGGTCCCAGGCCATTGCAGGGCCCATTCTGTCCATTTGTACCAACTCCCCAATGCTCTTTGGCCGGGAATTGTGGGAGGAGACCAGAATTGCCTTATTTACGCAAAGTGTAGATACCAGGGCCAGTAATTTTCTTTTGAATGAAAGTGAACCTCGGGTGAACTTCGGAAATAGTTGGGCAAAAGGAACAGTGGTGGATTATTTTAAAGATTCCATAACCGGATTTAGGAGCTTACTTACTTCCGATACCGATGTGGATAGTTTAAACGAATTGAAACAGGGAAAAATGCCCAAGTTAAAGGCGCTGTCGCTCCATAACGGAACAGTGTATGCTTGGAACCGTGTCTGCTATGGTATTACCAATGGCAGGCCCCATATTAGAATTGAGAACAGATATATACCATCCGGACCCACTACCGAGGACGAAATTGCCAATATGATGCTATGGGTGGGAGCAATGATGGGAAGGCCTAAAAAGTTTAATGCCATTCATACCAAGATGGATTTTAGGGATGCGAAAAGTAATTTTTTCAATGCTGCCAGATATGGTATGGCTGCTCAATTTTATTGGGATGGACAACTAATCTCCAGCCAACAATTATTGTTGGATCATTTCTTGCCAATCGCCTTTAAGGGATTGTACAGTATGGGGGTAGCACCAAAAGATGCAGAGCATTACTTAAAAATTATTGAGAAGAGGATTGCCACTAACAACGGTTCACGATGGACGATTCAAAGTTATAGAAAACTGAGAAAGGAGTTTAAGCTTTCAGATGCCCTGAGCATATTAACGGCCAAAATGTACCAAGGTCAACAAAAGGGATATTCCGTAGATGCATGGCAATTGCCAAGGGGTGATGAATTTGTAATTGACAAAAACGAGAGAAAGGTGTACCAAATTATGAGCGTACGAACCATTACTGCTCAGGATAGTGATAGTTCGGAATTGGTGTTGAAAATGATGCAGTGGAAAAATATTCACCATATACCCATTCTAAATGACGATTTGGATTTGGTTGGATTATTGACTTGGACCGATCTTAAAGAGTATTTGAAGAATCCGGACAAGTTTATCGGACCTGTAAAGGATATTATGAAAACAGAACTGATTACTATAACCGAGGAGGAAAGCATGAACAGGGCAAAGGCCTTAATGGAATCGAAAGGTATAAATTGTCTGCCAGTGGTACACGGAAAGAAATTGGTAGGTATTATTACAACCAATGACATATGATAACAACGGAAAACCAAATAGGCAAGAGCCGAACCATTGGTCATTTAAAAGGCGGTAAAAATGGCCCTACAATGATATTCTTTGGGGGTATTCATGGCAATGAACCTTCAGGTGAGAAGGCAATACAAGAAGTTTTCCTGAAAATTGAGAAAGAAAAAATACCTGTAAATGGTAACATTTATGGTATTCGGGGCAATGTTGCGGCACTCTTGGCCAGGGAAAGATTTTTGGATCGGGACCTTAACAGATTATGGACCGATGAAAAGATTGAAAAAATTAAAGCCAAAGCCGAAAATGAACTTCTTAACGAGGACAAGGAGTTGTTATCCATTCACCAAGTCTTATCGGCTATCCTAAAAACAGCATCCGGGCCTTTTTACTTTATAGATTTCCATACTACTTCCAGCAAGACCCTTCCGTTTATTACCATTAATGATGCCTTGATCAACCGGAAATTTTCAAAGCTTTTTCCTGTCCCTATAATTTTGGGGATAGAAGAGTATTTAGAGGGCCCTCTACTTAGTTTTATAAACGAACAGGGCTACTTGTCCGTTGGTTTTGAATCTGGCCAGCATACCGCAAGGGAAGCGGTAGATAACAGTATAGCATTTATGTGGTTGGCCCTTGTCTATGGTGGAGCACTTAAAAGTAAAGATGTTAATGGGTTTGAAGGACATTATCTTCAACTTCAAAATTCGGCAAAGGAGAACGCCAGCTTTTTCGAGATAATTTATAGACATCCTATAGGAACTGGGGATAAATTTGATATGTTGCCCGGATTCAAAAGTTTTGATGTCGTAAACAAAGGAAAAATATTGGCCGAACACAACGATAAAGCGGTATTGGCGCAGCAAAAATCGAGCATTTTTATGCCTTTGTACCAAAGCCAGGGAGAGGATGGGTATTTTTTAATTCGTAAGACGCCTAAGTTCGCCTTGTGGTTATCCGTCCTATTGAGAAAAATAAGAATGCCCGCTTTGTTACCAATTTTGCCTGGGGTTTCGTGGGTAGATAAGGAAAAGGGTACTTTATTGGTGAACGAAAGAACTGCCAGATTTATGGCAAAACCTCTTTTCCACCTGCTGGGGTATAGGAATAGGGTAATCAATAAAAGTGAAATTTTAATGACCAGTAGGGAAGCCACTGCCAAGAACAGGATGTATAGTGGCACATGGTGGTATCAAAATAAAAAATCCGTTTAAGATAGCCATTGTCTGCCATCTTAAACGGATTTAAACATTTAATGTTTTTTACTCTTGGGCCTGCCAAACATTGTTTTCTTCATTTACATCTGCCATAAGTTGGGATGGGTCCAATACAATGGCCTTAACGTTAGTGAGCTCCTTATCCAAGATAAAGTCGTAGTTGGAATATGCCCAGGGCCAATCTTGCAATACGGTTCTTTTTAAATTAGGATATGGATTCTCTTTTTCGCCATGCATCATACGCAAGGGAGCATAAAATGTTTCTTGGGTACCATCATTGTAAAGTACCAAAATGTCTATGGGCATGGGCATAAGACCAATTCGTTCCAAGCTTACCTTGGTTTTTTGTCCCTCTGCCTCAACGGCCTTAATACCGTAATCTATGGTATTGGTCGTTTGGGTCCAATCTGTAAGGTACCAGTCCAACTCCATCCCCGAGACCTTTTCGGCGGTTCTTTTTATATCGTTAGGGGTTGGGTGTTTAAATTTAAAGTCCTGATAATATTTCCTTAGGGTTTCCATAAGCTTATCCTGGCCTATGATATAGCCTAATTGCGATAGGAAAATGGCTCCTTTGCTATAGGCAGCAACCCCATAGGCAAAATTTAGCTCATATCTATCGGAATGGGTGGTTTGGGGCTGTTCTTTGCCGGAAGCCACCAAATTATAATATCCTTGATAGGAACCTGCAAAGGGATTTTCCTTGTTTTGGTCCATGATCTGGTCCATGCACAGGCTGGAGATAAAGGAGGTAAAGCCTTCATCCATCCATTCGTGTTTGGATTCGTTGCTCGCCAGTACATGTTGGAACCAGGAATGTGCCATTTCATGCACCATAACTCCTACCAGGCTTCCAAAATTTCTACCCCCGGTGATAAGGGTACTCATGGCGTATTCCATGCCACCATCGCCTCCTTGTATCACCGAGTATTGATCATAGGGATAATCACCAATATTATTATTGAAGAACTGCATGGCCTCGGCCGTTTTTGGCTGAAGTTTTCTCCAATTTTCTACAATTTCCTTATCGTTTTTATAGAAAAAATGGAGCATTGGTCCATTTTCTACCTTTAAGGTATCGTGAAGGTAATCTGGATCGGCAGCCCACATAAAATCGTGGACCATTGGGGCTTTAAAATGCCAAGTAAGGGTTTTGCCCTTGGTCTTTTTTATTTTTGTTCCAGGGGTTTCATAACCATGACCTATTTCTTCCGGGTTCTGTAAATATCCAGTTCCCCCTACCACATATTTCTTGTCCAGGGTAAGTTTAACATCAAAATCGCCCCATACTCCATGAAATTCACGGGCAATATAAGGATCTGCGTGCCAGCCTTCAAAATCGTATTCCGCCAATTTTGGGTACCACTGACTCATGGATAGCGCAACCCCTTCACTGCTGTTTCTACCACTTCGTCTTATTTGTAAAGGTATTTGCCCATTAAAGGTCATTTCAAAGGTGGTTTTTCCACCAGCGGGAATGGGTTTATTTAATTCAACAACCAAAATTGTACCTTCTTCCACATAGGAAACGGCTTGGTTGTCCTGCGTTAGGGAAGTAACCCTAAGATATCCTATTTCTTCGGGGCTAAGGCTTGCAATCCTACTTTTTCCGTCTGCCATCATTCTACCGTCCGGATCAGCAATACTTTGTAAACGCATGTCCATTTCACTGCCAGGTTGAAAAGCATTGAAAAAAAGATGGTAATACACTCTGCTGAGTTCATCCGGGGAGTTATTGGTATAGACCAATTTTTGGGTTCCCTTGTATTGATAATTGTCAACGTCGACGTTTACATCCATGGAATAATCCACATGCTGTTGCCAATAGGAAGTATTGTTTTGTGCTTCCAATTGTGCTGTTAAGCTGAAAATGGCAATCACTAAACCAAAAAAAAGTCCTTTGTTATGTCTCATACCTTCAATTTGAATAATCTATTTTTTAAAGTTCAAAGGCAGCCTACGTTTTTAGGCTGTGCCATGAGTCTTATTTATCCATTATAGTTTTATTTTCCCTTTGGACACAGCATCTGCCATAACTAAGGCATTGTATGCGTTGACCATTTTACCGGATTTTGAGATTTTTTGAAAATCCATTGCCTTAGAGGCATCACCATCTACCACTACTTTGGATTTGGTAGTAAGTCCGGAATTCAACAATATTGCCTTTACTTGGGAAGCTGATAATTTGGGATAAAAAGATCTTACAAGGGCAGCGACTCCTGCAACAGCAGGTGCGGCCATGGAAGTACCTCCCTGAAAATCGTATTCATTGTTGGGCATTGTGGAATAGATATCGTCACCAGGAGCAAAAACATCTACGTTTATAAGGCCATAATTGGAAAATGAGGCCACCATTTCGGAACCATATTTGCTTGTCAAAGCCCCCACGGTAATCACATTATCTGCCATCTCAGGTCCGTTATTGATTTGATCGTTGGGGAAATTTGGGTTATTTGGGTCATCAAGATCTTCGCCGGAGTTTCCTGCTGCATGTACAAAAAGAACATCATTTTCCGCTGCATATTTAATGGCGTCATAAACCCACTCGGCATTTGGAGAATAGGCTTTTCCAAAACTTCCATTAATAATTTTGGCTCCGTTATCCACGGCATATCGTATTCCCAAAGCAATATCCTTATCGTATTCATCTCCATTGGGTACGGCCCTGATACTCATAATTTCTACATTGTCCGCAACCCCGTTAGCTCCAAGACCGTTATTTCTTTTTGCTGCAATAATACCGGCAACGTGGGTTCCATGACTTTCATCATCAACCCTGTTTTTTGGATTTCCGTTTCCGTAGCCCCTATCGTCAAAATTATAAGGATCGTCCCCTACCATTTTTCTACCATCAAAATCTACATTTAAATTATAGTTCAGTTGATCGGTAAAATGTTTAATGCCATCCTTAAGTTCTGAAATAACTTCTGGAATAGTATCCTTTATGCTCAACATTTGCATTAAAATACTAACGTTTCTCTGCATAGTCTCGTCATTGGATTTAATTTCGGTCAGGTCTTTTTTGTTATAGCTATCCTTCCCCAAAAGCTCCTTTACCTCTTCATCCGCATTTTGGACTGCTTGCAGTATTTGTTCGTACTGCCCTTTATTTTGAAGAGCTTTTTGATAATCTTTGTCCAGGTCGCTTTTGGCCTTGGCCTGAAGGGAGGCATCCCCTAATTTTTTGGCCACAATTCTGGCCATTTCCAATTGCTCGTTGTAGGATTCCCCTAAAAAGTTGTAACCGTGTATATCGTCTACATAGCCATTATTGTCATCGTCTTTATTATTCCCGGCAATTTCTCCTTTGTTAGTCCAAAGGACATCCACCAAATCCTCATGGGTAAGGTCCATTCCTGAATCCAGCACAGCCACTATTACCTTTTCCCCTTTTTTATTCCCTATTATTTCGGAGTAGGCCTTGTCTACGCTCATCCCAGGAATGGTATCGGTAAGCAGGTCCGTGTGTCCCCAATTCTTTTTTTGAGCCTCGGTTAATTCCGATATTTTTAGGGGCAGGGTATCTATATTTTCAATTGGGGTGGAAACTAGCGCAGTACTACCACAGCCATAAAGTAAAATAGAGGCCGACACGGCCAAAATAGTTCTGTTCAATGTTAGTGTCATTTATTTATAGTGTTAGATTAGAATGTCTTAATTATTTGATTTCCAGGAAATTTTGCTGTGCAGCCATGGTCTGCCGTGTATAGGAGTTTACAATTGATCATATTATTCAAAAAGCTGGGCAAAGGTATGTATTTCTTTTAAACGTATTCCCTTGTCCGTTGTTTGTAGGGTACAGATTTGGTTGTGGGCATCGTGTTCCAAAAACAGATAGTAATTGTCTTTTACGGCCTTTTCCAAAAACAGCGTTTTTTCTGAAAGTGTTAATAGCGGCCTTGTATCATAGCCCATAACATAGGGCAGTGGTATATGACCTGCCGTGGGGAGTAGGTCCGCCGCAAAGACCAGGGTTTTGTCCTTATATTTAATATGGGGTATCATCTGTTTTTCCGTATGTCCGTCCACAAACAAAATGCCAAAATCCAATTCCGATTTTTCCGAGAAAGTCTTTTCCGTTCTTTCAACAAATCGCAACTGTCCACTTTCCTGCATGGGCATTAGGTTTTCTGTTAGAAAGGAAGCTTTTTCCCGTACATTGGGTTCCGTGGCCCATTGCCAATGGGTTTCGTTCGTCCAAAAAACGGCATTTTTAAAAGCGGGTTCGTAACCGGTTCTATCCTTGTTCCATTGAATACTTCCCCCACAATGGTCAAAATGTAAATGGGTCAGGAAAACATCTGTAATATCATCCCTGTGAAAGCCGTATTTTTTTAGGGATTTATCCAAGGAATGGTCTCCCCACCTATAGTAATACCCAAAGAATTTATCGGATTGTTTATTGCCCATCCCTGTATCTATTAGGGTAAGTCGATCGCCATTCTCGATTAATAGACACCTAGCGGCCATATCTATCATATTATTTGAATCTGCCGGATTGGTCCTGTTCCATATCGATTTTGGAACCACACCGAACATGGCTCCTCCATCCAACTTAAAATTTCCAGATTCAATAGGGTATAATTTCATAGATAACCTAGCGTAAAGAAGGTGCAAATTAACAAAAGCACTAGGGATATTTCTTGAAACTTGGTTTTATTAGAGGTTTTTTAACACTTTATCAGCAATTTATCTGTGGTGTTTAGCTACTGGAGGTAGACAACACTTTCCTTGGGTTTTATAATGTCTTTGTAATGAAATGGTCGTTTCAGGCCATTTTCATCGAGAATTAAAATGGGTAGGATATCCTTATTTTGGGCATTGTTTTTAAACCAATTTCTAGTGGAGATCTCCTTTTCCATTTTTTCGGTCTTTTCCTCAAAATTGTTCGTGGTAATTTTATAGGACCAAGGTACCATATCGGTTTTATTGGCAAACAAGGAAGAGGCATCCATGTGATCCAATAGATTTAGACCTACCCCATTTTCAACTGGGGAGACAAGTACTATTCTGTTCGGGATATAAAAGGAGTTGTAGGCCAATTGTGCGGAAAGAAGATTAATTTCACTATTGCCCGTTAGTGCTATAAAGGTATTTTTATTTAAGGCGTTTGCCTCTTCAAACGCGTCTTCCCTAAGTCCGTTTCCATAGATTGCTTTTACCCCCTGTGCATTGGCTTCGTTTACTAAATCCTTATTGTAGTCTATAAGGATTACTTCGTTCTGTTCGGCCAGTTGCTTGGCGATGTAAAGTCCCAAGGGATTTGCGCCTAATATCAGGTAACCATTTCGTGCGTCCTGTTTTACCAGTTTTCCGCGTTTTTTGAGCCAATTGGTGGTCCAAGTAAGGAACACCGGCACCGTAAGGGTAGTAGAAATGGCCATAAATACCAAAATTGAAAAAATTTCTTGTGAAATAATGTTCATTTGAAGGCCTATCCCTGCAATTATTATCTCTACAGCTCCCCTTCCGTTCATACCGGTACCAATAGTGAACCCTTCCCGCCAGCCGTAACCGCTGGGTAAATAAAAAAGTGTGGTCCCTAATATTTTTCCGACGACGGCACCTGTAATAACACATATCAAAAGGGCTAGGTCCGTCTGAAATACATCCAAAGTAACATGAAAGCCGGCTGTAACAAAAAAAATGGGAGCTAGAAAACCTATGGAGATATCATGAAAGACAGCTGAAACGTCCTTAAGAATATGCCTAGAAAACACACTATCCCTTATAAAGAGTCCGGCCATAAAGCTTCCCAAAATACCATGAAGTCCGGCAAGTTCGGCCAATTCTGAAAAACCCAACACCATAATAATTAAAATAGTAAAGAGTATTGTCCGGCTTGTTAGCTTGGCCTTGGTCAGTAATTTACCCAAAAGAGGAAATAAATAGATGCCGATTAACAGGGCAATGGAGAAAAAAAGAATTGCTTTCCCTGCCACCCAGGCCAGCCCTGCGGTATCAATACTTCCAGCTTCTACATAACCTATAATTCCAGCAAAAATAATAAGCGCCAAGGTGTCCGATATTAGGGCTCCGGCCATAAGCACATAGGCTATTCGTGTATCCAGAAGTTTAAGGTCTACAAGAATTCTGCTCTTGGTGGCCAGGGAAGTTACCCCAACAGCAATACCTACAAATAGTCCGGCAATTTGGGTGCCCCCAAAATGCAAAATGGTGTAATAACCAAGACCAAAAGGAACTACGAATCCACCAATGGCTGCAAGTAGACCTGCCCATGAGGCTTTCCCCAAATCCTTAAAGTTGATTTCCATGCCGATATAGGCCATAAGGAAGAGAATTCCCACTTCCGCCAAAATGTCCAAGTCAGCTGAAGTTTCCAATACGGCCAACAAAGCAGGACCAAAAATGATTCCAATTAAAAGCTCACCCAAAATGGAGGGGAAACCCATACGTTTGGCCAAAATCCCCCCAAGCCAGGCGGCAGCCAATACCATCAATAAGTTTACTATATTCAGTTCTACCATAGCAGAGAATTATTGGTGGGAAAACCGATGATAAAATACCTAAAAATTGGTTAATCCCAAAGAAACCAGGGACTTTATATTATTACCCCCAAAAGTCGGCTTTTTTACCTTATCCTTTAAAATAAATTGCCTATTCCAGATAGGGAAAACGGGTATTTTTTAATGAGGTGCCAAGGTTTTTTTTCCTTAGATGGATTTTTTCTATATTAAAACTTATCTTGCTTCAAATTTTTTTATGGTAGAACTAGCGGGAATAATTGTTCTTGGTATCATTGCACAGTGGGTGGCTTGGCGCTTTAAATTACCGGCCATTTTGCCCCTGATTCTTATAGGTTTATTGGTAGGACCTATATCTACTTTGTTTACAGAGGACGGCACAAAATTAATAAGGCCTATCTGGAATAAGACAGAGGGCTTGTTTTTAGGGGAGAGTCTTTATCATTTTGTATCCCTGGCTATAGGTGTTATTCTATTTGAGGGTGGCCTTACCCTGAAACGTTCCGAGGTAACCAGAGTAGGCCCTGTTATTACCAAGTTGATTACCTTGGGTAGTGCAGTTACCTTTTTTTTAGCAGGTACAGCCGCACATTTTATATTTGATTTGCCTTGGCAAATATCCTTTTTGTTCTCTGCTCTCATAATTGTTACAGGACCAACGGTGATTACCCCGATTCTTAGAAATATTCCTTTGAAAAAAGATCTATCGGCGGTACTGAAATGGGAGGGTATTTTGATAGATCCCATTGGTGCACTTGTGGCGGTATTGGTCTTTGAGTTTATCAGTATCGGCGAAGGCCAAGGGTATACCCAAACCGGTCTTTTGGAGTTTGTAAAGGTGTTGTTATTGGGTTTCACCTTTGGTTTCTCTTTTGCACATGCTTTGACCTTGGCCATTAAAAAGAATTACGTACCTCATTATTTGTTAAATGTGGTATCCTTATCCGTAGTGCTTTCGGTTTTTGTTATTTCCGAGCTTTTTGCACATGAATCCGGGTTACTCGCCGTGGTAGTTATGGGCATGGTCATGGGAAATACCCAGCTGCCCAATATTAAGGAGCTGCTCTATTTTAAGGAGTCCCTAAGTATACTTTTGATTTCCATGCTTTTCATTTTACTTTCGGCAAGTATGAATTTACCCGAACTGGAATTGTTGTACAGCCCTAATACGCTTATACTTTTTGCTATTGTAGTTTTTGTGGTAAGACCTTTGGGGGTATTTTTGAGTACCATGGGTTCCAATCTTAATTTTAGGGAAAAATTGTTTATTAGTTGGGTTGGTCCCAGGGGGATTGTTGCTGCAGGGATTGCCTCATTATTTGGTTCCAAATTAATTTTGAGGGGAGAACCTGGAGCGGAATATATTACACCATTGGTTTTTATGATCGTTTTGGGAACAGTACTTCTCAATGCTTCAACCGCAAGGTTCATGGCAAAATTACTTGGGGTATTCTTGGAAAAGTCCGAAGGCATTCTCATTATAGGTGCTTCCAAGGTGCCTAGATTAATAGCCAGTTATCTTAAGAAGAATAATAGGCATGTGGTATTGATAGATAATAACCAAAACAATATTGAAAAGGCCAAAAACCTTGGGCTGGAGGCCTTTGTAGCCAACATCTATTCCGATGCCCTGACGGACAATATAGAATTGAACGATGTTGGATATTTAATGGCATTGACGGGTAACTCGGACATTAATGAATACGCCATAGAAACTTTCAAGAAAGAATTCGGGGAACAGGGTTCATTTAGATTAGTGAATTCTGATGAGATGAACGACCCTGAAAATAATCCAATGGAGGGTCTTTTTTCGCATACCGATGATTTTATTACCTTGACCGAAGCCGCTAGAAGTAATCCTGTAATTCATGAAATAGAATTAAAGAGCAAGGAACATTATGAGGGCCTTATAGAAATTACCAAAGCGGATAAGGATATTGTTCCAATTTTTATTAAGACCTTGGATGGGGACTTAAAAATTATTTCTTCGTTTAGCAAAAATTTTGAAGACATTAAGGAAGGTAGTAAGTTGGTGTATCTTGGAAAGTTATTGGAGGCTGACAAGCATGATAAGAAACAGAAAATTTAAGTGGCCAGTTACAATACATGGGCGTGTAGCCCATATGGCCTTTCCAAAAATAATTGTTGAATAATACCAAATAGAAAGAATACTTTTAGTTTTAATTTAATCCATCTGTATTGAATCCACTTCTAGTTTTAGCGATCATTTCCATTTATTTTGTTTTGTTAATGACCATTTCCTATTTCACGTCAAGAAATAGAAGTGACGAGTCTTATTTTACCGGGGATCGGCAATCGCCTTGGTTCTTGGTGGCTTTTGGAATGGTGGGCGCCGGGCTTTCGGGAGTAACCTTTGTATCCCTTCCGGGAATGGTGGGCAATAATAATTTCTATTTCTACCAATTCATACTAGGGAATGTTGTGGGCTATCTTTTCATAACCTTTGTCCTGATTCCACTGTACTATAGATTAAGGCTGGTATCCATTTATGGCTATTTGGATCAGAGATATGGTGTAAAAACGTATAAGACAGGGTCGCTTTTCTTTTTGGTTTCACAGTCCTTTGGAGCTGCCCTGAGACTATTGTTGGCCTCAAAAATTCTTCAATTTGCACTATTTGATAAGCTGAATATTCCGTTTCCCATAACGGTAATCATCATCTTGCTTTTGGTTTGGTTGTATACCAATAAGTCGGGAATAAAGACCATTGTTTGGACAGATACCTTGCAAACGACCTTCTTGGTCCTTGGGGCCATAATTACGATCTATACCATTACCTCGTCCTTAAATCTGTCGTTTTCGGGAGCTATTCAACAGGTTACGGAGCATAAGTATTTTGAAGTGTTTAATTGGGAAAACAAATCGAGCAATAATTTTTTCAAACAGTTTATTGCCGGTATTCTTGTGGCCATTGCCATGATAGGATTGGATCAGAATATGATGCAGAAAACATTGACCTGTAAGAATCAATGGGACGCGCAAAAGAACACTTTGACCTACAGTTTAATTTTGGCCATAACCCAATTCTTGTTTTTGGGATTGGGCGTCCTATTATATATTTATGCAGAGAATAATGGCATTATTTTGGCCACGGGCGAGAACGGGGCACTTTTGGATACCGACAACCTGTTTCCCGATCTGGCACTGAACCACCTTGGCGTTTTTGCAGGGGTTAGTTTTTTGTTGGGAATCATTGCAGCATCATTTTCCAGTGTGGATTCATCCCTAACTGCACTAACCACTTCTTTTACCTATGATTTTCTGGATATCTCACATAAATCCAGTGCTGATAAAAAAAGACTTAAGAACTGGGTCCTACTTGGTTTTTCGGCAGTCCTATTTTTAATAATTATGCTTTTTGCAAACAGTAGGGGAGATGTGGTATCGCTTATATTCAAAGTGGCCGGGTATACCTATGGCCCGTTGCTGGGCCTGTACATGTTGGGGATGTTTACCAAGATTGCCGTTAAGGATAAATGGGTACCCCTTATTTGTGTGTTGGCTCCGGTACTTACCTATTTATTGAGTGTGTTCTTTGCCCAATCCTTTAATTTCGACTTTGGATTTATCAATATAGCCGTTAATGCCGGGCTTACTATTTTAGGATTGTTATTGGTAAAACGTAAGGCGGAAACCGCTTGATTTCCAAAGGCTAGGGCTATTGTTCACTATTTGGGGCATCGCCCCAGAATGTTTTGACCCCTTTATTGACCCTGTTATTGAAACAAGTACAATTCCTTTTTTGTTTAATCGTTTAGCTTAAGAACTGCCATAAATGCCTGTTGTGGTATTTCTACATTTCCAACCTGACGCATACGTTTTTTACCCTTCTTTTGTTTTTCCAACAATTTTCTCTTTCGCGAGATATCACCACCATAACATTTGGCGGTTACATCCTTTCTCAACGCCTTTATAGTTTCCCTGGAAATTATTTTGGCCCCTATTGCGGCTTGGATAGGAATATCAAATTGTTGTCTTGGAATCAGTTCGCGCAGCTTCTCGCACATTTTTTTTCCAATATTGGCAGCGTTGTCTGCATGTATTAAGGCAGACAGGGCATCTACAGGTTGTGCGTTGAGCAATATGTCTACCCTTACCAACTTGGAGGTTCGCATACCAATGGGTGCATAATCAAAGGAGGCATATCCTTTGGAAACCGTTTTTAACCTATCGTAAAAATCGAATACAATTTCTGCAAGGGGCATGTCAAAATTTAATTCCACCCTTTCTGTGGTCAAATAAGTTTGATTGGTAATCTGCCCTCTCTTATCAATACATAAGGACATAACATTCCCAACAAAATCGGCCTTGGTGATAATCGTTGCCTTAATGTACGGTTCCTCTACGTGATCTAGAGTTGATGGATCCGGTAGATCGGATGGATTATTGACGATAATAGGCACTTCTGGATTCTTACGGGTAAAGGCATGGTAGCTAACGTTTGGTACGGTGGTGATCACCGTCATGTCAAACTCCCGCTCCAAACGTTCTTGGATGATCTCCATGTGCAGCATTCCCAAGAAACCACAGCGAAACCCAAACCCAAGGGCAGCACTACTTTCCGGTGTAAATACTAAAGAAGCATCATTTAACTGCAACTTTTCCATAGAGGAGCGCAGTTCTTCATAATCTTCCGTATCAACAGGATAAATACCGGCAAATACCATGGGCTTAACATCTTCAAACCCCCCAATAGGGTTCTTTGTAGGGCTCGCAGCATCTGTAATGGTGTCCCCTACTTTTACTTCCCTGGCATCCTTTATTCCGGTAATGAGATAGCCAACATCTCCGGCTTTTATACTTTGTTTGGGGTGTTGTACCAGTTTTAGGGTACCCACCTCATCAGCGTAATAGTTTTTGTCCGTAGCGACAAATTTTATTTTTTGACCTTTTTTTATTTCCCCGTTAATAACCCTGAAATAGGTTTCAACCCCTCTGAACGGATTGTATACGGAATCGAATACCAAAGCCTGTAGGGATTCATCCGGATTGCCCTTTGGAGGCGGTATACGTTCTATAATGGCGGTCAAAATTTCTTGGATCCCAAGGCCCGATTTAGCACTTGCCGGGATAACGTCCTCTGGTTTACAACCCAATAAATCGACAATATCATCGGTAACTTCTTCGGGGTTGGCACTGGGAAGGTCTACTTTATTCAATACAGGAATAATTTCCAGATCGTTCTCCAAAGCCAAATATAGATTGGAAATGGTCTGTGCCTGGATGCTCTGTGCGGCATCTACTACCAATAAGGCACCCTCACAGGCCGCTATGGAACGCGATACTTCATAGGAAAAATCCACGTGTCCCGGAGTATCTATAAGATTAAGTATATATTTTTCGCCTTCATGCTCATAATCCATTTGAATGGCATGGCTCTTAATGGTGATCCCACGCTCGCGTTCAAGATCCATACTATCCAATAATTGGTCTTGCTTTTCCCGTTCCGTTACCGAACCAGTAAAGTCTAATAACCTATCGGCCAAAGTACTCTTGCCGTGATCAATATGTGCAATAATGCAGAAATTCCTAATGTTTTTCATTTATGCTGAATTTACCCGATCTGAATTTACCTTGTCAAAAATAATAGTTGCAAAAGGCATTTCAAGCTCCATTTTTCTATGATTTGTACTCCAATAAACCGTCGTACAAACCAAAGCAACTGCAAATATAGGCTTTATCCATGATTTTTAATGCAAAAATCTCCAGTGTGGTTTTTATGCTTCTACAGGGATATAATTTGGTAGTTATTAATAGGGAATGTTAAAAGCCAAATTTAAAATTGGTGGATTTTTACTACAAATTTTGGAGAAACCATTGTGGGTTGTTAATAATAAGTTAACTTTAAAAATTTTTATAACGGATATGCCACTGTTTGTGACAATGTTAAAGGTTTCGACCCTATTCTTACTTCTATTTTGCATCCCTGTTATGGGGCAAGAATACAAGGTTTCGGGCCATGTTAAGCAAACAGATGGTGCTGAGGTTGCCTTTGCAAATATACTGCTTTATAAAGTAAGCGATACCAGTTTTTATAAAGGTGCCGCATCTGATGAAAAAGGTTTTTTTTCTTTCCATAATATAATCCTCAACCAATACTTGATACGCGCCAGTTATATTGGGAGCCATTCCAACTATAAATTGGTAGAGGTAAATTCCGATTTGGACATAGGTCCACTCTATATAGATGATAAAGGCCAGGAATTGAATGAGGTGGTCGTAGTCTCCCAAAAGCCAACATTGGAACAAAAGGTAGATCGTTTGGTCTTTAATATTGAGAACACAGCGCTTTCAGATTCGGACTTATGGGATGTTCTTAAGAGTACTCCTACCGTATTTGTTATGAACGATGAGATTAAGGTGAAAGGGGAAAGCGGAGTGCAAATAATGATAAACGACAAGAAAGTGAACCTTCCACCGGAGGATATTCTTAATCTTTTAAGTGGCACTTCGGCAAAAGGGGTACAGTCTATCGAGGTAATAACCACACCACCGGCTAAATATGATGCCGAAGGTGGGACCTTGATCAATATCAAAATGAAAAAGAATTTAATTGCGGGCTACAACGGAGCCGTATATAATAAATATAGTCAAGCGGTATTTCCACGGCAAATGCTCGGTACCAGCCACTTTTTTAAGAGTAAGCAATTGGAAGCCTCTTTTAATTACAGTTATACACAAAACAAGATTTTAACAAATTTTACGGATATCACCAATTTTATTGAGGATGGGCAAATTAGGGATACCTGGACTTCGGATCTGGAGGTTATTTATAGAAGCAAAAAACATAATACCAGTGCCTTTTTAGATTATGCTTTTAATGACAATAATACCATCAGTTTTTCTTCCGTCGCTACCTTTACGCCATCTTATTTGACAAGGGATTTATCGGACACTCAAATAATGGACGCTGATGATGGCAGTACCTCAGGTTTTTACACCTTGAATGATGGCAAACTTGAATCGATCAACGCAGCCTTTTATTTGGATTATAAACACAATTTTAATGACCATGGCTCCAATTTAGCGGCGAATTTACATTACACCCATTATGATTATGATAAAAACCAGGAATTGGAAACCGATTTTTACGATGGCAACCGGGCTATAGTCGGGGAGAACAATTTTAATACCTTTAATCAGCAGCACACCCATTTATACAGTGCACAGACAGATTTTATTTCTCCTATTGGGGAAACTGCCAATTTTGAATCAGGAATAAAGTATGCACTAATAGATTCTGAAAGTTATATTGTCCAAGAGGGTTTTGACCGGGACCAGGAGGGCATAGAGTCCACGGAGGAAGGCACATTTTTTTACGACGAAGAAATTTTTGCGGGCTACGCCAGTTTTGATGCGAAATGGAACAATTGGACGTTGAAATCCGGGTTGCGAGCTGAATATACGAATACTAAAGGCGATTTTAGTTTGAGTACCGACAAGATAAAGAATCATTATTTGGAATTGTTCCCTACCCTATTTTTACAATTTAACCCCAATGTAAAACATAGATTTGGTGCCAGTTATAAAAGAAGCATCATTAGGCCCAGCTACAATAAGATTAATCCTTTTCAGGTATTTCAAAGTAATAATTCCGTGGTAGAGGGCAATGTAAATCTTCAGCCGTCCTTTAAGAATTCGGTGATACTCTCCTATACGTATGATAGGGATTACACCTTGGAGCTTTTTTATAGATATCATAGGAATATTATGCGTCTGTTGACCTTTCAGGACAACGAAAGCAATCTACTGAGATTTATTACGGATAATGTTGATAGGGAGTTGGCCTACGGAGTGGATTTTATTTATAGGAACGAGATATCCAATTCCTGGGACACCTATTTTTTATCTTCCTACTACTATGGGGCAGAGCGTTTTACCGATATTCTATCGCAACAAAGCTTGGACCAGGGCCAGTGGACGCTTTTAATTCAATTAAATAATAATTTTACCCTGCTGGAAGACCGTTCTTTAACGGCCAGCCTTAATTACAGCTACGTTTCTCCTATCGTTATTGGGAATTCCAGACAGGAGTACTACAATGAATGGGGAATTTCCTTGAAAAAGAATATTTGGGGTAAAAAAGGAACCATAACTATGGGCCTTACCGATGTTCTTAAGCAGTTTAAACTAACAAACACCCGTAAGTACGGCAATCAGGA
Source organism: Arenibacter sp. S6351L (assembly GCF_023016025.1). Classification (NCBI taxonomy): domain Bacteria; kingdom Pseudomonadati; phylum Bacteroidota; class Flavobacteriia; order Flavobacteriales; family Flavobacteriaceae; genus Arenibacter; species Arenibacter sp. S6351L. The sequence continues at coordinate 41,347 of NZ_JALKBB010000036.1, forward strand.
CAATACATCCATATATAAACCGGACGGGAGGGTATTTTCACTTGGATTTAGGTATAACTTTGGCAATATGAAGATTAGGGACAACTATAAATCCAAAGATACGGATGAACGGGACAGGCTCTAAAATCCGCCCAACAAGGCTCCACAAACCCCAAGGCTGACCAGCATATAAACTCCGGCCAAAATAAATAATATCTTGCCGGCTTTTTTCTTCTGCTTGGACCGCAATATAAAGCCGATTATTATTAATAGAATGGCCGGACCGAACATAATCAAAAAAAGGATTGCCACTAGTCCGTCTAGGTTACCTACTTCTAAAGGAAGGGATAAAATATACATAGCTAAAATTGAAGATTAAATATACCATAAAATTATATTAGACCTTGGAGAAAAATGGGGTCACATGTAATTTTCACAATAAAGATTTACCGCACTACCCACTTTATGCCAAACCATGGACTGTAGGGTTATTGAGGAGAAGGAATCTTATATTATTTAATTATTGGTTGTGTTCCGCTTCCGCTTTTAGTTCGTTTAGACGTTGTATTTTATCGTCCCGGTAGAAGAGGTTCATGGTTTCGAAGGGTATAATTTTATAATCTTTGTTAACGATGTGTACGCAAGACTTTTTAATGGCCCGAACGTCAAAATTATAGGCATCTATAAATTGCATGATAATAATTCTGAATAAATTGTCGTAGCCCATATTGGGGGCATCGATTTCGGGAAGACAGCACATGATGGATTTTAAATTTTCCGAAGCTTTTTCAACCGAGTTTCCTGTGCTGAAAAGCTGTATCATTTTTTCGTGTAGCTGTTCGTCCTGTTCATAGATAATGGTATTCTTACCACTATTTAGCAGGTCGTCCGGATTTATAAATCTTGTCAAAGGTGTTACCTCTTCCCCAATCTTTAGGGCATATCCCATGACCAGTGCATCTGGATTGCAGGGAACGGGAATTAGGTCGTCCGGTTCAAAAATTGGAGATTGTTCCAAAATCTTGCGTCTAACCTCGGTAAGGGTAATCCTATTTTCATCGACCTGAAAATTTTCCAGCCTTCCAGCAATTTGGGTAGGCTGAAAAGTTACTCCACGAATGCATTTTTGTTTAAGTGCAAAATCTATAGTGGAGCCCATTTCATGGTCGTTCAAACCTTTCTGCAAGGTAACCACCAAGGTGGTGGACAGGTTAAGTGCATTTAGATGTTCAAGAGCCTTTAGTCTGGTCTGTTTTAAATCGGCACCGCGGAGCGTTCTTAGAACTTTATCGTCCAAAGAGTCGAACTGTAGATAAATTTCAAAGTCCGGAGCGTAAGTGGCCAGCCTTTTCGCGAAGGCAAAATCCTTGGCAATTTCAATACCGTTTGTATTTACCATAAGATGCCTAATGGGTAACGACTTGGCATAATCCAATATTTCGAAAAATTGTGGATGTATGGTAGGTTCACCGCCGCTGATCTGTACCACATCGGGCTCACCTTCGTTTTTTACAATAACATCCAACATCTTTTTTATTTCTTCCAGTGTCCTATGTCTTCCGTAGTGTGGCGAAGAGGACGCATAACAGGTAGGGCAGCTAAGATTGCAGCGGTCTGTAACTTCTATGACGGTTAGGCAGGAGTGTTGCTCATGGTCGGGACAAAGTCCGCAATCATAAGGGCAGCCATAATGGGTTTTGGTGTTAAAGGTCTTTGGGTATTCGGAAGCCTTGTTGTAGTTCCGTATATTTTTGTAATACGCAATATCATCGGCAATGATCACTTTTGATTTTCCATGCTCCCTGCAATTTTTAAGCATGTATACTTTTTCATCTTCAAAGACGATCTTGGCATCTACCCGTCTTAAGCATTCGGGGCAAAGACTTAGGGTAAAATCATAGTAGGTATAGTTTCTTGTAGGCATAACGAATGGCTTCTCCAATGGATTTATAATAATACAGCAAACAAAGTAAACATAAATATTGAATGCTGCTCAGGCCAAATAGGAAATAGGAATTGGGTTTTAAAAATTCTAACATAAACCTAAAAGAAAAGTACCCGATCATGAAAATTTTGAAATGGCTACCATTTTTAAGGGGTTGTCTAGATTTCTGAAGTTGTTGGATCAGGAAGAACAGACCTAGTAAAAAAACTATCTCATAAAGCGCAATAGGATGTCTGGAAAGTCCGTCCCCTAAATCCATACCAAAATAAAAGTTAGTTTCTTTCCCGAAGGTAAATTCCTTTGTTCCTGCCAAAAAGCAGCCCAATCTACCTATTATGATACCAACAATAATGGGTAAGGTGAACAGATCCCCGGAAGACTGCTTTTCCCCGATCACTTTTTTTACCAGCTCCACGCCCAATAACCCACCAAAGAGTCCGCCCATAATAGTTTTGTTGTTAAGGAGGGATATTATGCCTTGGGAATAGTGTAGGGGTGGGTTTTCTAAAAAGGCCATAAGTCTTGAAAAGAATAATGCCCCGAATATGGCACCAATAATTATGGACAAACGGTTATTGGTGGAGATGGCGTCCGTTGTGCGCTTTCTTAAATAGAGATAATATCGGAAACCAACAAAAAAAGCCAAATATTCCAAAACCAAGTGCATATTGACCTTTATGCCAAACAGAATTGCTCGTATGGTAAGGAAATAAGAGATAACATGAGGGCTAATTTACTCTATAATTAAATCTCCCTATGCATTATTAAGATCAAAGTGTATTTAAAATTGAACTGTGTCATTCGTTCCGTTTAGCTGTTAAACTATTCTTATCCCTTGAAATTTAGGATTATAGAATTTTTCAGTAATTTTGCAGTCCCAAAAATTAAAGGATATATACTGTGCCTAAAATAGGAGACATTCAATTACCGGATTTCCCATTGTTGCTTGCACCAATGGAAGATGTTAGTGACCCACCTTTCCGTGCCTTGTGCAAGGAGCAGGGAGCAGATGTGGTGTACACAGAATTTATCTCCTCGGAAGGCCTTATCCGGGATGCTGCCAAAAGCGTTATGAAGTTGGATATTTATGAAAAGGAACGTCCGGTAGGGATCCAGATTTTTGGGGCCAACCTGGACTCCATGCTACAATCTGTAGAGATAGTGGAAAAGTCCGGGCCCGATATTATCGATATCAATTTTGGATGTCCCGTAAAAAAAGTGGTCTGTAAAGGTGCCGGGGCCGGAATCCTCAAGGATATAGACCTAATGGTTTCCTTGACCAAGGCTATGGTAGAGCATACCAAGTTGCCCGTTACTGTAAAAACGCGTTTGGGTTGGGATTCCGATTCCATTAAAATAGTTGAGGTTGCAGAGCGGCTACAGGACGTAGGTTGCAAGGCCATATCCATTCACGGCAGAACTAGGGTACAGATGTACAAGGGAGAAGCCGATTGGAGACCTATAGCAGAGGTAAAGAACAACCAGCGTATGCATATTCCGGTATTTGGAAATGGTGATGTGGATTCTCCTGAAATGGCCATGAAAATGAGGGACGAATATGGCTTGGACGGAGCCATGATAGGTAGAGCCAGTATAGGGTATCCTTGGTTCTTTAAAGAAGTGAAGCACTATTTTAAAACAGGAACACATGCCGCTCCCCCCACCATGGAGGAACGGGTTAATGCTGCCCGTCGTCATTTACAAATGGCCATAGATTGGAAAGGGGAACAATTGGGTGTTTTTGAAACCCGCAGGCACTATACCAATTATTTTAAGGGAATACCAAATTTTAAGGAGTACCGTATGAAGATGGTCACCAGTGATCATTCGGTAGATGTCTTTGAGGCTTTTGATGAGGTAATGGAAAAATTCGGAGATTTCGAATTTGTAGGCTAGTGTGCTATTAATTTTTTATTGATCCTACTGCTGGCGATCAAGGAGGCAATTATGCCCAAGACAATAATGGTGGCCAATACTATCAAAACATTGATCAAGCTGTATTCCACTGGATAGGACAGGCTAGGCGTTATTTTTAACCATCCAAAGGCCAATTGGGACCATATTAACAAGGAACCCAAAAATACACCGATCAGGCCGCCCAATCCGGTTACCAATATACCCTGTACAAAGTATATTTTTCGAAGTGCCTTTATGGTAGTACCCAAGTTATACAAGGTCTTGGAGTTCTGCTGCTTGTCCAGAATCATCATGATGATGGCGCCCACCACATTAAAAAGGGCAATGATAAGTACTAGGGTAAAAATAAGATAGGTGGCAAGGTTCTCCGTATTTAACATTCTATGCAGGGTACTGTTCAATTCCCTGCGGTCTTTTAGTACGACCTGACCTGGAAAAATAGCTTCAATTTGCTGTCTCAGATCAGCAATATTGGCGGCGTCCTTGAATTTAAAGTTTATACCGGATATCTGGGTACTGTCCTTTTCCAACAGGGCCTGTACCATGGGCAGGTCCGCGAAGACATATTTTCTGTCCAGTTCCTCCTCAATCTGGTATATACCACTTATGACCAGGTTGGTCTCATTATAACTGTCCTTTAACAAGCGTTGGCCCAAGAGGCCCTTTCCCGGCTTGGGGACACGAATGACCAACGGACTCCGAAAATTGTTGATGCTCAATCCCAATAGATTAACAATTCCTTGTCCGGCTACCCCCTGTAAGCCGTTTATGGCCCAATCTCCATAAAAGTACAGGCTACTATCTATGGGCGTAGTTTTTAAAAAGGTAGAATCTATTCCTTTTATATAGGCAATATGGGCCTTTTGGTCATGGGTCAGGTAAACCTTTTCCTCAATTTCCTTGGAATAGGCCACAACGCCATTCAGTTGTTGAAGTGCCTGGTCCTGGGATTCCGATACGCTAAAGAGTTTGCCGGTTAGCGGTAATGCCTTAAGATCGGGATCTACCATGTTGGTATAGGAAAGGCTAAAGGTTTTTAGTCCGGCAAAACCGGAGAGCACAATAAAAAGGGCTGCCGATCCAATTACGATGACCAGAAATGTAATAAAATTGATGATGTTTACGGCATTTTGGCTACTCTTGGAACGTAAGTACCGCTTTGCTATGTATAAAGGGAAGTTCAATCTTATGATTTTTTCCTTTTTTCCAACAGATCAGGATTCTTAACAGGGTTTTCTTCGCCCTTTAGCGATTTTTCAATGCCGTCTATATATTCCAAGGAATCGTCCAAAAAGAACAAAAGTTCTGGAACCCTCCTTAACTGATGCCTAGTACGTTGCGCCAGTTCGTGCTTTATCATGGGCTGATTGGATTTAATGCCTTCCAATAATTCCTTGCCCTTGGTGGCTGGAAAAATACTCACATATATTTTGGCAATGGAAAGGTCTGTGGTGACCGACACTTTGGATACCGAAATTAACGTACCTTTTAGTCCGCCATCGGTGGCCGCACGTTGTAAAATATCGGCTATATCTTTTTGTATGACCCCGCCTATTTTCTTCTGTCTTTGTGTCTCCATGGCACAAAAATACGATATATTTATATAGATTCTATGATTGGGTACCGATTAGCTTTGGATTATGGGTAATGTGGTATTTTTGAAAGAAAGGGCAGGAGGGGCCATTACGGAATCCAATGAATTTGGGATAGTATAAAAAGGGTGAATATGAACAAAATTGAACATTTGGGTATAGCGGTACATGATTTGGAAACCTCCAATGCCTTGTTTGAAAAAATATTGGGGGTGCCCCATTATAAAATTGAGGAAGTAGCATCGGAAGGGGTAAGAACCTCTTTTTTTAAAGCTGGTCCCAATAAGTTAGAATTGTTACAAGCGACTGATGACAATAGCCCTATAGCAAAATTTTTGCAGAAAAGGGGAGAAGGGGTGCACCATATTGCTTTTGCTGTAGACGATATAGAAGCTGAAATAAAGCGTTTGGCCAAAGAAGGATTTACGGTTTTAAATACAATTCCCAAAAAGGGTGCGGACAACAAATTGGTGGCCTTTTTACATCCTAAGGGTACCAATGGGGTGCTGATAGAGCTTTGCCAGGAAGATTCCTCTGCAACTCCCCAAAGCGGAGAGGAATGATATTTGCGGCGGTAGTGTATAGCTAAGCCCAATTAAGCTTGTAATTTTGTTTGCAGCGTTGAAAAATAAGTAGTAATATTGCATCCGCAATTTGCGGTTCCCGATTGCTTTTTCAAATAAGCGTATTTGAAGCTGGAAGCAAAAAAGGAAATGGTCCTATAGCTCAGTTGGTTAGAGCACCTGACTCATAATCAGGTGGTCCCTGGTTCGAGCCCAGGTGGGACCACTTAATAATCAGACAGTTACATGAATTTGTAGCTGTCTTTTTTGTTTTACTGCGTGCTTTCTGCGTGCTTTTTTGGAATCCATTTTACTTTTTTTTTGTATGTAACATAATTTTAGAGTTAGTAAATCTTGACATGCTGTAATGTATAATTTGCTTGAATTATTTTGTAATATGATATAAATCAAAAATTGTTGCTCTTCAAATAATAATTTCTAATATTCTTATAACTGAATTATCAGTATACTTAGGATCTAGTGCGTGAGGTGTGAGAGTTCGAGTCTCTCCGCCTGCACAAAGTGGATATTCTGGTGATGTTGACCCCTTAAACTAAACTTCTGTTGCTGAAATGCTTTCTAGACCTCACATGCCTTTTTAAGATAAGGGCAGTAAAGCTATTTTGTATCAAAATGTATTTGAGAAAATTATTCTTCATGTTATTTCTTATCATTTGATTTTTTAGATAATGTCTGTCTAACAGACTCCTTCAATCTTAACAATTCCTTTTTCTGTTCCTCAATGAGTTCTTCTAAGTCATTGAAGATATGATTGAACCGCTCCTCAATAGAAGTTGTTTTGACCTTGTCAGAGTCTAATGAGCTACTTCCTTTCATCGCTATCATTATATCCAATTGAGTAAGGAGTTCTCTTTCCTCTTTGGTTAAAAATTCTTTATGTTCATTTAACCATTGTTCATCTTTGAACATCAAATCGCTATTCAAATGTATCTCTATTGATTTATTGAAAATATTTTCAGTATTACTTTTGACTATATAAATAAAGTTTGCCCAAGCATTATCTCTTGGTAATGGCCGATATTCAAGCCATCTAGGGGAAATTAGATAGTCTCGTTCTTTGAAAATTTCAAGGATTTCCAGTATTGGCTGTAAATTTTCTAGGGGTTTAGTTATAGGGAGAAATTCTTTATTACTCCATAGTTTGAGGATTAGTTCGCAACATTCTTTCTGTAATTGCTTCTTTCTTTTAGGGGAGCTGCAATTTTCAATATTATCTATTAGTTCGGCAAGGTAGTGAACTAGCCATCGAGCTAACGTATTAACCGAATACTCAAGCTTCAGTTCTTGGATTAACTTTTTTCCTAATTTTAAAATCTCTTCCTCCGAGTGTTTTGACGATGCCATTTGGTTTTATTAAATAAATTTTCACGTTGTTCTTTATTTTCAATTCCCATCTATCCTGACCATAGATTCGTTCTTTTAATTGTCTATCTATTTCGCACTTAATAATCATGCACTTATCAACTTTAGTGAGGAAATCTAGAAGAAAATGAATGTCTACTCTAAAGAGCACTCCGTCGCTTTCAACTTGACCGTGATGTTTGTATTCTGTTATTTCACTCCAATGTTGATATTCAGCTATAAGCTTGTTTTTCAAAAAAGTTTTCTTGTAGGATTCTTGTAAAGTGATATCGAATGAATCTCTTACTATTTTTCCGAACGTAATATAGTCTTTTACAATGTCTGATGCCAAAGGGTCGTGATTGTCTAAACCATCCACTTCTGACCTTGGGTTGCTTAACCATCCAAAATATTCAAACCCACATTCATTTATTTCGAATCTATCTTCATCCTCTTCGAAAGGTATACGATAATCATGACTATCTGTTGCTGATTGAAAAGCTCTTAATAGGGCATCAGAACCTCTTGAAGTTACCAGGGCCGACCTTATAGAAACAGATTCATAGTTTTCGCCAAAGTGTCTTGTGCCGCCCGAAAAAGCACTTATTTGGTCTTTACCAAAGTAATGATTGAACCCTACTTCATAATCATATTTTTCTTCATCAATATTGTCTCTCCATTCTTTATCAAACTTACTATACTCGATATGCCAATATTTTTTTTCTAAAGGTAAAGGGTCTCGTGAATCAGATAACCAATAATTATCCCAGGTATTGGCTTTAGATGGCAACCAAGATTCCCAATTTTCCCAGTTCCAATCACTTTCAATAAGAGAGTATTTACTCAGCAGTTCAGTTGCGGCACAGAACATCGCGTGATACTCATAATAGGTTTGTAAATCTTCGATTGTTGGTTGGTTACTATGACGTTTACTCAAAAGTGGATAATCACGCTGATCGGTCTGATTTCTGACATAATCGTCATTATTTACATTTCCTTTATAACCCCAAATGTTTGTTATTATGTTGTCACAAAAATCAGCTACTTCATATTCTGAAATATTAAAAAATTCTCCTAGTCTATTAAAAGAATAGGGCAGGGTATCCATTATATCAAAGTCAAATTTCCATTCCTTTTCAGAAGACGACTTTGCCTTTCTTTTATGCTTTCCAGATTTTTCTTCGCTTATCCTTGGAAGCCTGCTACTTAAAGTATTATTAATATTCTTGACTTCCACAGAGGAATAAATCGACTCGTCAAACTCATATAGTTGCAGACAAGTTTTTTTGATAAAGAACTGTATTAAGGTATGTGGTAATTCATCATTCATCAATTCCTTGTAAAAGCAATCTTTTAAATGGATTAAGACTTTTGGATTTTCGCTGCTGACTCTTTCAATTGCAATCCACAAGTAAAGTTTAGCCGACATCCAGTAGTAGGTATATTCCTTGTTTTGAAATGGGTAGCACGTAGTTTTGTTCTGTGCATTCAACAAATTGTCTAGAATTCCAACTTCCCCGACATTAATGAGCCTTCTTATCGCATGAACGGCCCTCCATCTCAATCTCTTGTCAGGATTTCCTAAAACAAATCGTAATATCCCAGAAACGGCTAGGTCAGAGCTAGCTGGGGGCGACAGGTCTTCGTTCCATTCTCCATCGGCTATCTTTCTATCTATTTTAGCTGTCCAGCGGTTAAGAACCCATGTTATTGTTTTTTCATTTTCAGTTTTATCGAGTGTTTTGTTCATTAATGAAAACGAACCGTAAATAGACTCATCTGAAAGGTTTTCTATTTTTTCTGGAAGTAGGTTTCTCATTGTCACGGCAAGATCAGAATCTTTGAGAGAAAATAATTTTGCAAAGGAGTTAATATGGGATAGTAATAAATAATCATCTTTATTGAACTCGCTAAACCATTTTGATAGGATATATTTAAATCTTTCCTTTTTCCATTTTCTCACTGAAGGATGAATACTCCATTCATTAAGACACCTTTTTAAAGCATTTTCAAAAGCATATAAGTTTAATAATTCTGAAGATATGTTTATCAAAGCATCAAGATGTTTTACATAATTTTTTGGGGTGCAATTTTCTTTAACTTCGGCCAAAAAATTCTCAACTATCAATCTGGTGCCATAATCATTTCCGGCTTGGTTTATCTCCATGATCGCTTTCTCAAGGTCTTGTGTAGACAAGAGGTCAATTTTAGCTAAATCTATAGGATGCTTATAATCTTCTTCCTTATATTTATTTTCGTATTCGGATTTTTTCTCATTCTTAAGGTCGTTTCTGAAATCCTTATACTCTTCAATTTCTTGAACTAGATTTGGAAACAGCTTATTACTATCCTTTACTTCATTGTACAACGCTTCAATCAAAGCTAAGTTCTTATCTAGCTTTAAGTTTCTAAATATTGTCTTTGTGAAGTACGTTAGGTTTTTATTATCAGTATTCAGCTTATATTGGGAGATGACCTTTTTATAGATTTCAATTATCTCATCATGACAATAATGGGTGTTTAGGGGTAGCAAAGCTCCAGCTATATTATGGCTTATGATTCCGTTCTTTAATGATGTATTGATTATGGGTATAATGTAACGGTTTAATTCAATAACATTTCTATGATGCCAACGGCTAACGGTTGAGAAGGCGGAGCTAGGGTCGAGGTTGAAAATACCCTTTATACCTTCGCTATATGGAAAGTGTTTCTTGTCATAATAGCCCAATTTTTCATCTGCATATTCAATATAACGAGCAAAATCATACGCAAGTTTTGAATTGCGACTTAGTATCCCGTTTTCAGTTAATCCATATAGACATCTAATCTGATAAAATGCTTCATAGTCAACATCTGAAACTGCCTCAATTGCTTTGTCAAAATAGTATTTGCCCACGGTAGCATCAATTTTAGATGCTATAACGGAGCACTCAAGAAACAAGTCTGTTGCTTCTGTTGCCGACATTGTCTTATCAGAAATGATTTGGTCTAGTTCATCTAAAATTTTAAGGGATAGTTTGTGAAGAATGGACTGATGCAATATTTTTTCAAGCACAATAAGTCTTAATCGTATCTGGTTAGATTTATCATTCAAAAATGAGTTAATGATTTGTTCTATGTACCCTTCATTTTTATTTAATAAGAGAACAAACTCCAATAGAGAACCGGCTAAATAATTTAGCCTGTCGTTAGCCCAATGAGAATAATGTCTAAACTTCCAATCATCTTTTATGTTATTACAAATTTGAGAGAATTTTGAAACACACTCTTTTGTATTTAATCGACCAGTTAACTTGTCTGCCTTAAGCTGGAAAATAGGGATAGCATGTTTGAAGAAACCTGTGAAATCATTTTTGTCATTTTCAAGACTTCTTCTTTTTTCATAGTCTTTAATTTTATCAATGTCCTTAAATTTTATAGGATATAAGTCTTCAAGAAGAATGGCCTTTTTGCTCAATGAGGATTTCAAAGCCTCTAGTTTGAGACTGATTTCAAACTCCAATTGAGAATCTTTGTGGTGGTCATAGGTAGTAGAGAAATGAGGAACGCGGCTTGGAATTTTGTAGGTAATGGAATCCAAAATCTCTGATACTTCTTCCTGAGAAACATCTGTTGCAGCGGTTAATATTTCACAAAAGTCAACTATTGTAGCATAAAATGAATTTTCAAAATCTATCTTTTTGTTCAGAACTTTTTTCAAAAAATCAACGATAAGTTCAAAATCAAAATGACCGATTGACCTATTAAACTTGAAGAGTTTATTGATTAAAAAGATTTTAGCCAAAAAGGGTAACTCCAAGTTATTTGTCCATTCTTTTATTTCCTTTTCCTTAGAATTGAAGATGGTATTTTCCAAAAACAAATCACCGCTAGATACGTGGATTGACTTAGGTATCCATCTACATAATGAAACAAATGCTTTTCTTGTTCCAAAGTTTCTTAGTATTGACTCTGTTTCAAAAGCAATGTCTTGAAGACTAATTGGGTACTCATGTCGTTCATCTTCATTTAAAGAATTGTATTTCCAGTTCAACCATTTATGAGCTGTTTGTAAATGATTTTTGCTGATTTCTTTTTTACTTGGAATTCTAGAATAGATACCTGCTAACTTAAGATGGAATGAGCCACCCCAAGTCTTACCCTCCGAATTATTACTTAATTTCAACAATGAAGAATCATCGCCAAACTGGATTACCAAATCTGGATTATTTATTAAAAGGTTCGTTAGTGCCTTATCATTTTTTGATTCTTCAGCAGCAATAAAAAGTAGCTTAAAAAAAGTAATGTTATCTGTGTCACTATCCGCAACCTTTAATGCTAACTTTGTTCTACCTATATAGGTTTCCTTATTTCGAACAGGGTCGATTGGTAGTGAGCGAAATTTTTCTTCGAGAACTATATTCTTTAAATCCTCTTTAAGCCCTGCTTCAAATAACATATTTCCAAGATTAATCGAAGCATATTCATCCTCATCTGACTTTTCGATAAATAGTTTAGCAATTTTATTAAGATCAGAATCGTCTACAATGTAAGCTCCTCGGACGTAGTTTTCAAAGTCCTCATCTCTAAAACTAAATTTATCATTGTCCAATACTAGACCATGCCATATATCAGATGCTAAATCATTAAATAGCTCTACGGGTTCATCAAGGAGTCTCGATATATATGATACGGGTACCGGCCTTGGAAGGGTAATTAGATTAACAAAGAAAGTATCTATTAATTCTCTACCGTTAGAGCCAATTTTTTTGATTGCTTCATTTATTCTTTCTTCAATAATATCTTCAACTACTTTACCATTTGGCCGTAAATAATTGATGATTTCACTAATTCCTTCCTGTTTTAAGCCTATTGAATAAGTTTGGACTCTGGGAATACCCTTTGTTAGCTTATGAAAATCAGAGACTTCTTCATCCGTACTATCAGGTATAAAGTATTTTAAGTGAATTTCGGTCTCGTCATTGGTAAAGGGAGATATTTGTATGTCACAATATTTATGAGGTAGTTTAAGTGTGTTTTTTCTGTGAGTTCTACATGTGACAACAAGATTGCATTCTACAGGGAATGTTTCTTCTAGCATATCATGAACAAAAGAATTCTCTTCCCTCTTTTTTGCTGCCGTAACATTATTGTCAGCAGCATCAATGATGATTACCAAATAAGCATTTTTATTTCTTTGTTTTAAAATGTTTAATGCATCATTTAGTCTTCTTTTGAACTCTTTGATATAAGTTTCATCAGATTCATTTTTCGAGATTAAAAAATCTACACCTGTCTTTTTTGCAATTTCATTTGTGACTTGTACTAATGCATTTCTATGCAAATGTCTACGGTCAGAAGAATCTAAATATGATCCATTGCCGTAGCAATCATAGATAACACATTCACAATAATCTGGAATATGTTCTTTTATCTGCTGAACAATTGTTGATTTGCCTATTCCTGCACCTCCATGAAGGCAAACAGGGATGCCTTTTGAACTCTCGATTGTGCTTATAATATCATCTAATTGTTCTCGTTTGATTGACTTTTTTAATTTCTCAAATCTCTGTGGAACTGGAAAAATATTTTCTAAACTACCATTATTGAATCCAAGGTTCGCAATAACATCTATTAAAGTAATTCTTGTATTTGACTTGGATTCAGGCATCATTTTTTTCCAAATCAATCTTGCGAAGCTATCAAATTGATGTCTAGAAGATACGGATGTGTTGCTGATGGCCATTATTAGCTCTTTTTCAAGTAAGTTCCTTGAACTGGCTCCGCAATCATCAAAATCAAGTAATGCCAAAAAGTCGGAAAATTCAGTCGTATTTAGCTCGGATGCTTTAAATAGGTTCTCGAACCCGTTCCGATATTTAGGGAGATTCTTAAGAATCTTATTAAAGCTTAATTTATTTTTTGATGTTAAGGATAGTTTTTTCTGAACATCTAAAACGGTCTTTATCTGAGTGGGGTTTATATCCCTATTACTGATTAATTTGATTTTTACCTTCTGTAGAACTAAATCTCTACCGAACTCAGTCAACAGCGCCTTGTATATACTGGCAAGTCTATGAATGATTGAACCTTTATGGGACTTATTTTTCTTCCCTTTATATAATTGGTAAAGTGTCCAGTTTTCTGATGTCCTTCTAGTACTATATTTGAGTTGAGAGATAACAACTTTGTTAGCTTCGGAAAAATTTTCTCCGCCATGATATTCTATTAAATCAATCCCTAATAATTTTTCTCCATGGGGATCAATTTTATTAGATAATGATTTTTCAACTCCCTCAATGCCTAATGCTTTCAGCCCATTTTCATCAAAGTTTAAAAGATCAAGTGATTTTTTAATTGCCCAAAGAATATGGAAATCGTCACCCGCGCTTGATAAATCGGCATCAGGGATAGTTGTGTACTTAGCCATTATAAATTTACTTCCGTTAAACCCTCCTTAAACTCCTCCAAAAGTTCCACGGCATACTCCAAACCCCAATCTTTATTCTTAACCCATTGCTTCGCAATCGATGATTCTGCAGGGTCAATAATATTCTCATTTATTGTTTTTAATATTCTATCGTTAATTGGTTTCGAAATAGTTAAAAACTTGCTAGCATTTCTTCCCAAAACCCTTGCAGAAACTTTGAGTTGGTCGAGTTCGTCATTCTCTGGAAAAGTATCATTATGATGTTCCACTATTTCGTCATAGTTGTAATCAAAGTAGTGCTCGATTATTCTTAGGATATCATACAAGTCATTGTCTCTTTCTTCAGGCCTATCGCTCCATGCAATTAGCTTTAAAATTACCATGCCATGTAGAGAAGGTATATTTATGGATTTCTCTTCTATTTTGACACTGGTCGATTCCTCTAGGACTTCACTAAACCCAAGAACATGTAAATCGGTGTAACGCTCGTTAAAATTAATGGTAAAGTTTTCTTCGATTTCCCCAAAAGGTAATAGGTCAATTACTATATTAAATTGGGGATTGTACATGGTCCAAGGAGCTTCGACTTTGTTAAACCCATGCTCTGTCAATTCGCTCACAACGGCTTCAAATTCTTTGATTGATGATATCATTATAGCAAAGTCAATATCCTTTGTTCCTCTACTTGGTTTGACACCATCTTTTAGCAGTTCTAATGCAATTGCACTGGCACCTATTAAGTAATAGGGGATTTTCAATTTTTTCATTACTTCATCAATACAATCAAAAACTTCTTTGAAGTATGGAATGGATAACTCTTTATATGTTTGGTTTGATTCGGTCATCAAAAATCATTTTTGCGGTTTCTTTACATCTTTTGCCATTGATAATCATAAGGTCGGTATAGACTAATTGATTTGGGACAGTTTTATCATTGAACTTAGTATTCCAGAACATTTCATACACGAATATTTCTCCGTCTTCATCAGGTACTAGTTTATAATTAATCATTAAATCCTTATTTGTTTCTGTAGTATATAAAGCGAAGTTTTCTGGACGTAAATGATTGGTCAAAATATCTCCTGCTGGTTCTCCTCCCCATAAAGTTTTATCTGTATTTAGGTGAATTTCCCTCCAGTTTTGATCTCGGTTTTGAAATCTGAACCTTTGTTTAAATAGTGTAGGTCGTAGCGTCTGAGCATACTCGGTTATCCATTTATCCAAAAGTTCTTCATAGTCATTGATTATGTATTCTTTTGTGTTCAACTTTAATAGGTGATGAGTTTCCAATAATCCATTAATTACTTGAGGAATATTGCCCAATCCAACATCCGCAATCTCTGCTATTTCTCTTTGTGTTTGATTAATTAGCTCTGGATTTAATAAGAAATGAAAAACTACTTTTAATCCAGTTTTGGTAAATGCCCTATTTCCTTTTTCTTTTTGAGTTTTTAAAGGTTTGTTGGTGTCAATAAAAATATACACATCATTCTTGTTTATATAAGCATTCCCATTTGCTTCTATATAGTTTATACCATTATCGCGCAGATCTTTCTTGGTTTTTGGATATAGTTTCTCCGCAACTAAGAGAAAATCTTTGAAGTGATTTTTATTTTCAATCAGATTATAGAGTTGATGATTCTTGACATCCTTCTTAACCTCTACTTCGAATTTGAATTTGTGATCATTAAACAAGAATTGTAAAACCCCATCTATATGCATATCATCTTTTTTCTCCTTAGTTTCCCAATTCAAAAAGATGACGATATTTTTATCTAATCTATCGAAAGCTTTATATATTATTTCCTCTTCTTCCATGACATCATTCTTTTTTTGTTCACTTTTTTATATTGTTCATTATTCGTGAACACGATATGAATGTGAACAAATATAATAAAAATATAGAAACCCTATATATCTATATAATTCTAATATGAACTATATAGTCAAAATATGGACACACCTAGAGCAGACTAGCAAATATTTCAATTTAAAGGCATGGAAGAATTCAAATTGGAATAACTAGTGTATTTATAGAAAAGAGAATTAATACTATAAAAATAATAGCTATTGGTGTTAAATGCATAAATTGACGCCATCAAAGGATTGAGTGATTTGGAATAAGTCTTACTCATCCAAGCCCCTGCGGAAGTTAAAAAACCTTCAACTCAAAACACCAGAGCGGACACTCTTCTCCAATCTGCATTCAGCATCTTTCGGTTTACGGTTTTTCAACCCCCTCGGAGCCGCGCAAAAGAACAAGCGGCAAAAAAGCCGCTCGACCTTTTTTTCCCTGCCCACAAAAAAATGGATATTTCCATGATTCCTTAATTTTTTTCAATACCATATTGGACCAGATTAATTTTCCCTCTGTACCCATTTGAACTCATATGATTCCATATGGTACATAAGGCTAAATAGTTGATTGTTAGTTTTTTGTGTTCAATATCGATCGGCTATATTTATCCTTGGAAAGGATAGCAAGTTATGTTTTACGCAACGCAAAACCCCTACTTCTTACGAAGTGAAAACCCTGTCTTTGGCAGGTAAGTGATATAAATCTAGGTAGAAACCATCAACACCAAAGATTAAAAATGATAGCAAGGATACTTTATAGGAGCAATGTGCAGGGCGTGCTATGTCTTGGGCAAGGCTAATAACACCATACTCGGCTTCCAGAACACTTATTCTGATACCGATACCAATACTAAGTTTTTTGGAAGGGTCCTCTACTATCTTGGCAATCGGCATGATTCCGAAAAACGGTACGTACATGTTACCCTTAATCTTCCCCGTGGCGAACAGTTGGACGATATGGTCTTTTTTGAACTGTCCAAAAATTACATGGAACATATGGGTTATAGGGAACAGCCCTATATCGTGGTGCGGCACCATGATACCAAACTCCTATGGGGCCTTAATTGTGGATAGGGGAGAAAGAGGGTAAAATACTTTAGATGTCCTATTAGGTTCTATCTACCTAAATACTAAGGAAATTCGACAGAAGGAGGTATACCCAGTTATGTTTTGGGATTTACTCCAAAATACTTAAATAAGAATACGAGTATTTAAGATAAGTGGTAATTTCTTAATTAAGAATGATTTAGATTAAGTAAACTGAATGAAAGTAATTAAACAGAAATCTATCAATATAGAAAATTATAGAAGTTTTTAACCCAACCATTTTGTATGCAACAATTGGAGCTTTACCACCATTTAAAGAACTATCCAATTATTATTTACGAACCTTGCACTTTTGTAATCTTGGCATTAATTTCATCGAGTATTTTTGTAGTAACGCTTTTGCCATAGTGTTTTTCGGTCACTTGAACGCTCGAATGACCAAGTCCAGACGATATTTTACGGATGTCTATTCCCATGTCAAGACCAATATTTGTCCATGTGTCTCGAAGAGTGTACGTAGTAATCTTTTTTTCTATTCCCAACAAAGCGGCAATTCTCGCTGCATACTCATTAAAAATTTTTGCTTTTGCTTTGTTTACTTTATGTAAGCGTTCTGGTGAAGTATTTTCAGGTATGATAGGAAATAGGTATTCGTTATCTGTTTGACCGTTTAAATAATGATTAATAATTTTTAATGATTCATCACTTTGCAGTACGCTAAAATAATCCCCTTCATAATGAGTTTTTTTTCGAAAATACTTGATTCGATTATCCTCAAACTGGAAACGCTTCAATATTGCCATATCAAAAAAATTCATTCCCATATTATTGAACATGAATAACAGATAATTACGATTGTCCCAAATGGGTGTATTTGGTTTCAATTCCAACATGCGGATTTTATGAATATCTTCCAAATCAAGTGGAGAAGGGGCATTCGCATGGCTCTTTTTTTTGATATTTGATAAAGGCTTATGGCTTCTTAATTCTTCAAAAGTCTTTCCCGCATCGTTCATAATAGCTTGTAAACTTCTCAGGAAAATTGCTGGTGTATTTTTTGATGCATAGCGATTGCTTAAATAGGCCTTAAAATCCTTTGAAAAACCATAATCTATTGCCTTTATTTCCATATCTAGATTCTGGAATTCATCAAGAGGCACCATTTCGTCGTCTTTGATTTCATAAAGTGTTTTTATTTTAGTGTCCGCCATTCCTTTTAAATGTCTCCTAAATTTAATTAAGGACTTTAATGCATCCTCGTAGGAACTGGCAGTGGAAAATCGTTGTTCCAGACGCAAGCGAGAAAGATATTTCCCCCCATGGTTTAAGATGGTTCTAGATGGAGAAATATTAAAAAAGCGTTGTTCAATTTCTGATTTTAAACGATCCATTTCCCATTTTTTGATTTCGCCCTCGTTTTCATCAATCCATAAATCCACATCTGAGAATATTTTTTGTGTGCGTTTGGTATGTCTTACAGCGTTCAATATTCCGCTAATTTTGCCCGTTTTGTTATTGTATTGATTTTGCTTTAAATGTAAATTGAACGGAATGCTGCGTGTTTTTCGCTTGTGTCCAATGTGCAATACCAATGGAAATTTATTATCTTTAGTCCTTCCGGATAAGCGTTTATCGAGGGTAACCTTAATTGTAGCCATAATAATATTTTAATTTTTCCTGCGTGCTTTCTGCGTGCTTTTTTTGGTTTGAAGGGGTTTATTCTGATTTTAAAGATATAAAAAAAGCCAGTAAAATGGGCATTTTAGTACATATAGAGCCATATTAAACCATATACGGACTGACTCATAATCAGGTGGTCCCTGGTTCGAGCCCAGGTGGGACCACCAGAAGAAGAGTCCGACTTATTAAGTTAAGTTGGACTTTTTCTTTTTGGCCCAATATTAACTGGGGTTTGGAAGAATAGAATACTTTCCTCTAGAGGTCAACTTGTCAAGTTATTTGAGCATTATAGGTATCCCTGTGGGTATCCCAATTCAAAACTCAGGTATCCCATTATTTAGAATCTGAATTGTATGCCAATTGTTTAACATTAAACCAATTGGTCATGTATCAAAAAAATTTAATTGTCTTATTCTATTTGAATAAGGCGAAAACAAATCAAAAAGGGGAATGCCCTATTTATTGCAGAATCACCTACGAAAAGAAAAGAAAGCAATTTTCTACGGGGTTATTCTTAAACCATTCACAATGGAACTCAAAGAAGCAATATGTTGTTGCAGAATCACCTAAAGGACAACATTTAAATATTCAATTAGAATTGATTTCCTCTAAGATAACAGCCACATACCTACAGTTACAACTGAAAGGGATAGAATTTTCAGTTGATGATGTTTTCAATTATTATATCGGGAAACCAGGGATCAAGTCCAAAAGTTGGGTTTTTACCATTTTAAGAATATAATTTAATCAAGCGATATAAGAAGTATTCCGTATTCCTGACTCCCCTAAAT
>NZ_JALKBB010000037.1:0-50615 GCF_023016025.1 Arenibacter sp. S6351L
CACCGCACCCTCTATATCATTCTGCACACCTGGATTAGTGACCACTGGTGCCTGATTAACAGGATCCACAGTTACGTTCCAGGTAAAGGAAACCACGGCAGACTCCGCAGGAGTACCGTCGTCCGTTACCGTTACCTCTACTGTATAAGGACTGTTTGTTGTAGCACCTGTAGCGATGGTACCACTGATAAGTCCGGTAGCGTTATCTATACTTAGGCCGGTAGGGAGTCCAGTGGCAGAAAAGCTCATGCCATCGTCCTCCGGATCAGTGGCCGAAACCTGTAGCGATACCACGTCGCCCTCAACACCGTTCTGCTCACCAGGGTTCGTAACCACTGGTGCCTGGTTAGCAGGTATGTTAACTGTTATGGTTAAAGTAGTCGAATTCGAAAGAACTCCGTCACTAACCGTTAACTCTACTTCATATATGCCAGGGGTATTAAAAATATGTACAGGATCTGCAGTGGTCTCTGTTGGAGTCCCATCCTTAAAGTCCCACAAATATTCTGTTACTCCCGTATCATCGGTTGAATTACTTCCTGTAAAACTAACGGTTAGGGGCGCATCACCAGAAGTGATATCAGCTTCCAATACTGCTACAGGAACTTGATTTCCTGCCTCACCAATATTCCACACAAATTCAAGTAGTGTAGATTGAGACGGTACACAATCATCGGTAACAGTAACCTCTACATTATAAGGACTATTGTCAGCAGCACCACTACTTCCTCCACCTTGTAAAGATTCGGATGCAGCAAATAATTGCGTTGTGTTATAATTCTGATCCACTTTATGCAAGGTAGCGCGATCAATAATATGGCCATCGGACCTAGAAGCAATTTCCATGGTGTAGGTACCTGGATTGTCAAATTGAACAAAAACATATTGCAATTCATTATCACTGGTTTGGGTATCCCAATTCCAAGCAATAACATTGGTATATATTTTAAACCAACCAGCTGAAGTCGCCCCATTAACCACTGGGGTTTTCCCAATTCCTCCAGGATATTTGATATCAGTGGTACCTGCTGTGTTGTCTGCACAGAAAAAATCATCTGCATCGGGGAAACGTAGCCAGGCGTCATTATGCTCTGTATTTGGATTGGACGGGGCTATAGTACCAATCTTATTGTGCCATTGGAATCTATAAAGTCCAGGTGTTGAGATATTAATCTGGGTAGTAATGGTTCCATTACCCGGAGTACTAAAACTATCAACCGTATTAAATAGATAACCCGTTCCTTTAAAACCTGTAACAGAAGATTCTTCGGACCAATTACTTCCAAAATTTAGGTTCTCCATTTCCATAACTACCAATCCATTACTTTCCTGATAGGCACCACTACCCCCGCCACCGGCAGAGACCGTTCCTGAAATTAAACCTGTATTGGCATCTATACTAAGACCTGCTGGTAATCCGGTTGCACTATATGTAACATCTGTACAAGATCCAGTAGCATCTATTTGAAGAGAAACACTTTCTCCTTCAATATTATTTTGAGTACCAGGATCGGTAACATCTGGAACATTTAGAGCATTGGACAAATTAATGACTTTGGAAGAGTTATTTCCATAATTAATGGTTAAAATGGCACTTCTGTTTGCCCCAGTACCATTAAGAGTAATTCCAATAGGATGTGTAGTATTTGGATTCAATAACTGATTGGTCAATTCCCCAGATACAATATTAAAATCGGCCGCATTGGGTCCGGATAGAACCATTGAAGTTACTATAATCCCCACGTTTCCATTTTCTATATCCAAATCGATGGATTCTGTAGCTCCATCGGCTATTAACAAACCGTTCAAAGCAGTAAGGTCACTGGCAACACTTGGACTACCAACAGGTGCATCCTCACCAAAATACTCCATATTCTTTTGGTTTCCACCACCCTGTACGGGCGAACCGGCCAAAATAAAGATTCCGTTTCCAGAAACAATAGCTTGTGTACCATGTCTTGGTGAATTTAACCCAGGTAATGTACTCCATGATTGTGATACAGGATCATACTCCTCCACTGTGGTTAAAGAGGGACCTGCATTTTCACTTTCTCCTCCAATTACCATCAATTTATCGTTAAACTTAACCGCTGAAGAGCCACCCCTTGGTGTTGGAATATTCTGACCGGCAGGCAAAGTACTCCAACTTTGGGCGGTAAAATCATATACATCTACCTCTGGTATAGTAGGAGCAAATGTTCCTCCTGCACCACCTGATAAACGGCCTCCTGAAACATATAACTTATTTCCAATCACAACTGCTGCAAAATGATCTCTTGCTCTTGGAGCATCGGCCAATGCTGTCCATGTTCCGGTTTCCGGATCAAATTCATCAAAGTATGGAACGTAGCCACCATCGTGTCCTTGTGTGTTACCGGCCACAACGTAAAACTTATTATTGTGCAGAACGAGGCCTGCAGATCCCCTTCTCCTGTTGGCAGGAATTTGAGGACCTTGAATCCATTCTTCATTTGCCGGATCAAATGCCCAAACATATTCAGCCGGGGTTTCAGTAGGAAAGGCATTATCCTTAAAAGAGCCTATTACCCAAATTAATCCTTGGTACTCCGTAGCTTGGAAATGATTAAACTCAAAAGGAGCTGAATTAACCAATGAAGTCCAAGAATTTGAAGTATAATCATAAACATCAATTGTTTTGGCACTCTCTCTTCCACCCATTAGATAGAATTTATTACCAGCTTGAACAAAAGAATTTTCATGCCTTGCCGTATAGGTCTCATCTTCACTCTTATTGACCCAAGTAGAGGCTATGGTCCATGAAAACACTTTACTTGCCGGAGCAGAACCCGGTTTAACTACAGTTACCACTACTTGATGTACCCCGTTGTTATTAGGTCCTCCAGCCGAAGCCGTGGGGTCTATTGTACCAGTAATTTGTCCGTTGCTTGAGTTAATGCTTATCCCTTCAGGTTGACCAGAGATATAATAAGCAATATCCTCTCCGGGATCTCCACCGCTTGCAGAGACACTAAGATTAACGACTTCGTTAATATCATTGGATTGGCTGGCAATTGTAGATAAGGTTAAAGTGGGATTTGTAGTATCCACCTCAAAAATTTCTATTGCACTTATTATTGGATTATCCGCAACCCCATGAAGGAATAAAATATTCAATTCTCCATCATTTAACGTCACCGGAAAAGATAGCGTACCTGCAACCAAATGTCCAAACTCTGAAATTAAGTCCAAATCATCTTTTACTATAACACCTTCCAGAGAAATATCGAATATTCTATCGCCGACTTGATCAGCCAACTCATAACTATTCCCTAAATAAAGATTTACCATATAATCTCCATTTTCCAACGGAAACTTAAATTCCATCTCGGCTCCTCCAGCTGCATCATAGCGCTCCCTACCAAAAATGCTGTTGAACGTAGTGTTATCAATATAGGCAGGCAAAGAACTATGTCTTTTATTGTAAGGTAAACTGGCGTTAATGGAAAAACCGGTATTTACAGAATACATACTTGATGCATACGCTCCATTGGTATTATTAAACTTCCAATCCACACCATTGTCTGTAGCCGTAACATCGTTACCACCAACGTTCACCCTATATGAAGTGGCATCAAATATGACCCATTCAAAGGAAATACTTACCGCATCATTGGTTAAACCATCGCTATCATCAACGGTTATGGTTACATTATAAGGGCTGTTCACTTCAGCACCAACTGCCACTGTCCCTCCTATTTGCCCATTGGTAGGTTCAATAACCAATCCTGGTGGAAGTCCTTGTGCGGAATACTGTTTATTCCCATCTCCACCATAAGCGGAAACCGTAAGATTACCTATCAACTGTTCCCCCGTACCGGTTTTTTGATCTGCAATTGGATCTACATATATCGGTGTTTCCGAGTCCGAGGCATCCAAAATTTCAATTCCATTAATCATAGGGTTTTCAATGCTTCCATGAATAAAGGAAATATCAATAGCCCCATCGGTTACTGTAATAACATGACTTATAAGGGCTCCTACTTCGTGACCGTAGGATCCAGACAAATCTATATCGTTCAAGGCCGGATAAGTAATCCCTTCCATCTGAACATCAAATAATCGTTGTCCCGGAGCTGAAGTTCCCGACCAGCCATTACCCATATAAAGTCTTACCTCATAGTTACCAGGTTGACCTACTGGAAATGAATATGTCATATTGGGCACGCCTGCGACATTGTCTGCCCTTTCAGTACTAAAAATAGTAGCTGGCGTTGTAGCAGGTACACTGGGACCACTATTAACTGTAAAAGCAAAGGCTTGGTTACTGCCGGCAACAGAAAGATTGGCGGAGTTGTTGGCCGGAGTATCTTGCTCCCAAACAATACCTCCGTCAATGGCCGCTATTTCTGGTCCACCCGCATTCACCCTATATAATACAATTGGAGCATCAGTAACAGTAACAGTAAAGGTCTGTTCCACAAAATTAGATTCACCATCTGTAGCTCGTATGGTTATATCGGACACCGTTGATACTCCTGGATATGACAAGGTCAGTTCGTTCCCGTTGATTACTGCACCTATACTGGGATCCGTATTATTCTCAACAGTGTAAGTAAGATTGGAGATACCATTATCATCATCGAAAAAATTATCCAAAGTTAATACCTCATTGGCAGAGTTGATCATTCTATCCAAATTTGGAATATTGTTGACTACGAAAGGATTGCTGTCCAAAACGTTAAGGAAATCCCAAGTTCCCTGTAATTCTACTCCGGTAGCATTCGATGTTCCAATTAGTCCAACGGCCAAATCGGTAGTGGATTGTTGTAAAGCTGTCAATAAAGCTCCTGATGCCGTTATCGTACCTAAAGTAGTCCGAGATGCCCCCCCTACTAATGTATACTGGCAAACCACTTCCCCATTTGCTGGATTAACTACAAAATAGAATACAACACCATTTGGACGATCTTGAACTGGAACCACAAAATCCAAAGAGGGTTGCGGCACATCATTAATTTCTTGCAAGGCAGTAATTCCATTTTGAGTAATCACCATTTTAATATAGTTGCTCTGAGTTCCATCACCCATAAAAATGCCAAGCTCACCATTGGGTGAAGCCGTATTTCCATATAACTGCAAGGGATCATTAAAATTAGCCAAACTACTAACTACAGTAAATATGGAACTGGTCTGCTCTACCTGTACTCCATATTGAAATCCCTTTTCTTGGCTATTGGTAGCTCCCAAAGCCGTTCCAGAGGTCATATTCATAGTCATTGCGCCAATGGCCCCTCCCAAAATATCGTTCGGATTCGGGTCTACGGGGTCATCTTTTCTGTCGATCCAATTTAACCAATTGGGATTAGCATCTCCATTATTCATTAAACCGGTCATTCCAAGACCTAAATATCCACCTAAACTAGTATCTGAAAATAGCTCATTAATAACAGGAATTATAAATGCATCGCTGCCCGCTGTATTAGGGTTGCCCAATTGAAAAGGATCTAGAGCATCTGAAATACCGTCGTTGTCGTCATCCAAATCATTAAGATCCGAAAGATAGGGAGCACCGGCAGATTTATCAAAATCACTTGGCTGCGAACCACCATTACAAGGGTCACTGCCATTTTGTTCCTCATCCTGATTGGTATAGCCATCGTTGTCGTAGTCAGCATTGGCATCATATCCCGGGTCACCTGGCGCTATACAATTCACTAAATCCGCAGGTTCCAATACAACAATTTTGGATACTGTATTACCGTTTCCTCCACTCCCAGTATATATCCCTATCCATATAGTTCCCGGAAAAGGATCTGAATCCCCATTACAACTCACCCCAAGTGCATTACCGCCTAAATTGGAAGCAAAAATTGGATTTAGTGTCTCAAGACTACCATCTGGATTAAGTTCTGCTCTTCTTAACTGTTGAAAATTGGTCCCGGCAAGTAAATCGCCTTGCATGGCTCCATTAAAGTTTGTAGCTGTATACTCATCAATACCATTGGTATTGGTACCCCAAACAGTTACTATATCATCATCCGGGCCATCTGGATTGGTTATCCCCGGTCCCCTCCAATCCCCTTCTACGGGATTGGCCGTCGGCACTGGAGGCCAATTTGCAGGAAGTGCTATGCTTGCATCGGTTGTAGACCCTGGACTAGATCCATCAGGATCATATATTAGTGTTCTAAAAACAGCACCTGCATTACTTGTAGCGTTTGGAGTGGTATATAATCCTGCTCCGTTAGGATTGGCCCTTACAGGATTTGGATGTCCTCCATAATAGCTCCCAAAAACATAATTTTGAATATCCGTGGTAATCAATTGAAGGTGATCTTCATTATTAATTTGTTCTCCTCCAGATGGGGAAGAACTTCCAGGTTCTCCTACAACATAATTATTGGTTACATTGGCAGTACCCTCATTCTCGGGAAATCCACCCCATCCACCATTGGCACCATTGTCCGTAACATATACGGCCCCACTCTCCGTAACCACTAAATCATATGCATTTCTATAACCTGGGGAAAAAATTTGAACAGGACCACCTTGTACTACCATGGCCTGATTAAGACCATCATTGCCTCCAAAAGGGTCATTCACATCTATACCATTATAACCAGGAGCATTAGGGTCGGTAATGCCGTTTGCATTGGCACGTGTTGGATCGTCCAAGGTTGGTATATCATATATATAGTTACGACCATTGTCATTTTGGATAGGTAGCGCTTCCAAAATATCCAGATTTACTGATAAAATGGCCCCGGAAAGTGCGTATTCCATTGCATAATTAAAATTGATGGATGGACTTCCCCCATTGGTATGTCCCCCTTGAGCTACGATTAGATAGTCAATTCCACTAACTGTAACAAATTCCAATCCATTGGTAGCATGGTTTTCCTCCGATCTCGGCAAGCCTCTAACTATATCTACCACATCCCATGAAGATCCGTTCCAAGAAAACCTAGTTATAATCCCAGAGTTGGTATCAAGACCTGTATCACCAGATCCACCGTTAACTCCCCCTCCAATTCTGAAATCACTGGAGGTAGCATAGATAATCGGATTTGCGGAAGTTCCAGCAACAGTTATACCAGTAGTCTGTCTTAATGCTGAACTATCAGGGGAACCATCGTCATTATGGTTTTGAATACCGTTGATACCAGTAATTACCTCAGTATTTAGGACTTTGTAATCGCTAGGACCGTTCCTTTCTATGGTAAGTGCCTTGATGGTACCAGAGTATTCAGCAAAATATAACCGTCCATCAGGACCAAATTTCAATGAAGTGGTGACCAAAGCATTACCATTTCCATTGAAATCCAACTGGCTCTGAGAAAAGTTAATCTGTGCATTTATCTGGTTAAATCCTAGGGCGAACAACCAAAAAAAGATAAATAAAAGGGATTTGGAGTAATTGTGTTTCATATTCCTATAGTTAAAAAGCATTCTAATTTTAAACCGCTTGCAACGGGTCTTATAAGTTACAACAAACAAATATAAAGTAATAACAATCGTGAAGGAAAATACCCTAATCTTATTCGTTTAAACCCGAATGTTCATCGATAAAATACAGGGATAAAAATTATGAACACTTTAAGCCTTCATTAAGCTTAATAAAACATATTGCTCTATCAAAATAATGAAAACCACCGATGATTCTGCTTCACAAACATTTAGCTGTATCCGCTAAAGAGGGCAAGCAAATAAAATCTGTAAAAAACAAAAAAAGGAAGACTAAACGCCTTCCCTTTTATAAATCAAATGAGTTTAAATTAAATCCCTGATTATATAACTCTAATCGCCATATAATTATGCTATAAAATTACATTACAGTAACCAAGTCCAAAAGGAAGATTATAATAATCATTGCTCAACAAGTGCATAGATTTTAAAATTTCCACCACTTTTTTTGGCTTTTGCCATAGCCATAACCGTATTTACCGCCATACCCTAAATTGGAAACTTTCACATCGTTCACTACAAAGGACAGCCCTTTGATTTTACCATCCTCCTGCAATTTCATAGGATATTGAACAGCCTTCTTTTCCGTAACACCTGCTCTTGTTACATAAATGAGATGATCGGCATAATCACTGATTAATAATGTATCCGTAACCACCATTAATGGTGCCGTATCAACTATTACATAATCGTATTTCTCAGATATTTCCTCAAAAAGTTCTTTAATACGTTTGCTCATTAACAATTCTGCAGGGTTGGGAGGTATTCTCCCCGAATATATAACATCCATAGTATCATTAAAAACCAACATCGGATTAATGATATCCTTAACCTCCAAAGCATTATCATAGAGGTACTCCGTAAGACCCACATCCTTTTTTCTACTCCTAACGGGCATTTTATTAATTTCACTTCCCGTAAAAAAGGAATACAATTTGGGATTACGGACATCAGCCCCCAATAATAGCACCTTTTTATCGGTACTGGCAATTGTCATGGCCAAATTGGTTGATAGAAAAGACTTCCCTTCTCCTGGAACACTAGAGGTAACAAAAATAATATTATTCTTTCCGTTTTCTGTACTTTTTGTCTTGATCAAATAATCCAGATTGGTTCTAATAATCCTCAAGGATTCTGCCAAAACGGAGCGGTCTTCTTTAACAATTACTTTTTGGTCTTTTCTGGACAGTCGTGGCAATTCCCCAAGCACAGGAATATCCATGGATATTTTTTCCAAACTATGCATGTTGTGCAGTTTGTTATCTAACAAATTCGTCACATAAATCCAAGAAAATGGAATTAAGCCGCCAAGTAATATAAAGGCCAAAAAAACAACTTTTCTTTTGGGTGATATAGGAAATGGACTAGGGTTATAGGCATAATCTATTACCTTAGATTTAGGTGCGGTTGAGGCTACTGCAATTTGAGCTTCCTCCCTCTTCTGCAACAAATAAAGATACAACTGTTCCGTTGTTTCCTGTTTTCTGGTGATATCCCTTAAGGCTCTCTCATTTTTTGGAGCGGAATAAATCTTGGAATTAAAAATAGCCTGTTGACTACTCAAAGCATTTACCTGTAAGCCCAAATTATCTACCGTACTGCTTAAACTAGACTGCATATTCCTTTTTAAACCTCGGATCTGTTGGTCCAAATTAACAATGACCGGGTTCTTTTCATTGGAACTTTTTAATAATCGGTTCCGTTCCAAAACCAATTCGTTATACTTGGAAGTAGTACTATTTATGGTTGGGTCGGTTAGGCCTATATTCCCAGGAAGCACCTCAAAACCATCCTGCTGTTCCACAATGTCCTTCATAGATGCAGCAATATTGAGCTGGGTCCGCATATTGGCCAATTCCTGTTGATTGGCCACCCCCACATTTAAATTAATATTGGCTTCAGAAGCAATGTCCGTAACCCCTCTTCCAGTTTTGAAGTCTTGGGCAGTCTGATCAGCCGTAGAAAGATTGGTGTAAATCTCTGCAATTCTGTCATCAATAAAATTCGAAGTTCTATCGGCAATCATCCGTTTATCCTCTATGGCATTCTTATTGTAGACCCTTATCAATTCATTTAATATTTGAATTGCCTTTTCTTTTATAGGATCTTCCAAGGCAATATTAACCACATTGGAATATTCATCCAATATATTAATATTTATCTTCTCAATATAAGCTTGAGCCACCAGATTAACTGGGTGTACCTCTACCTTAATTTTAGCCTTCTTAAATCGATCAAAATTTTCCATATTGGGGGTTACCACAATATCCCCTATTGGGGTAGGAATATTCGTCCCAAATGACAGCACTTTTAATGGCATATCCTCCTCTTCGGTATAACCAAATGTGGTAGTAGATGACAATTGTAAATAAAAAGTAAAACTGGATTTATTAATAATAGAATCGGCAGCTATAAAATTTACCTTTACCGGTGGGTTGCTATACAATTCCGTATCTATTATATTACCTTGGGCCATAATCTTTGTATTTAGCCCCAAAGTTTTGACCACTTCAATAAAATTGGACCTCGATTTAATTAGTTCAATTTCGTCGCTAACTTCTGTATTTCCTCCGGAAAGAAGATCCAAATCTTTAAATAACCCAAGGCCCGCCCCGGAACTGCCTTCATCAACAATTTGGATTTTAGCTTCAGCACGATATTCCGGGATTTCGTAACGTAGATAAATGAACGCCATGCAAAATGCAATAACAACTGACAAAGCGAACCATTTCCAATGCTTAGAGTATAAACTTATTATTTCATTAATATCGAAGTGATCCGTGGAATTGTTTTGAGAGTTTAAACTCATTGGGTAAGGAGTAAAATATATTAATCGTTAATTTCTTGTTATAAAAAGTATGGTGGAGGTAATCACCAGCGAGGCCAAGGAAATGGCTATAGTGGCCCTGTTGTCCAAACTAGAAGAAGTTACTGCCGATTGATTGGGTTCCACATAGACCACATCATTTTGGGTCAGATAATAAACTGGGGAATTCATAGCCTCCTTTTGGGTAAGGTCTAAACGGGTATACACCTTGGTGCCATCAAAATCACGGATAACCATCACATTTTTACGCATTCCCTTTATAGTTAAATCTCCGGCCAGGCCAAGTGCCTCCAAAATAGTTATACGTTCCCCTCCTACAGGATAAGTACCTGGACTTCTAACTTCTCCTAAAATTGTAACTGTAAAATTCACCAACCTAATATTAATTATAGGATCCTTTAAATAGTCCTTCAATCTTTCACTCAAAAGTAGCCTTACTTCCTCTGGCGATAAACCGGATATTTTCAACTTGCCGATCACTGGAAAATTGATATTTCCCTCCTGATCGATAAGATACTCTACCTCTTCTGCCCGTATACTTCCTTCGGTTACACCTTTATACAAATTAAAGGGAACGCTGGCCTCGTTATCCAGGGTAGACACATTAATACTAACAAGGTCATCGACCTTAAATTTTGGGGTAAAACTGTTCTTGTCTACCAGGGTTTCAAAACTACTGGCATTCTGAAAATAGACAACCTCTTTTTTCGAGGCACAGGATGAAAGGAATAACGCAAAAATTAATAAAAGTTTGGATAAGCCAAAATATTCTTTTTTCATGGAACCAGGTATAATGGAATTGATTATAAGATTTTGTAATGCAAGTATAGTAAAATTTAAGACTGTAGCATTTTCTTGACGTTTACATTTTCTGTTTTTTCTACTACTTTTTTATTTTCTTTAACCTTATCCAGCTTACATTGATCAGAATTGTTGGAAACATATTCTGGAACAATAGCCTTCATAAGTGCCACCGGGTTACCATTAAAAAACATATTGGTCACACACAACTCGTTAATCTTGGACCTAATATCCTCAAAATCAAACTCCCTGGACTTGCTGATCATAATTTTCTTATGGTAAGTAGGCATGGTATTTTCCCCATTGGCCAATAGCTCCTCATACAATTTTTCACCTGGTCGAAGCCCTGTAATCTTGATATCGATGTCCTCAGGATATCGTAGACCGGACAATTTAATCATATTCTTGGCCAAATTGAAAATTCTGACGGATTCACCCATATCAAAAATAAATATCTCACCTCCTTGTCCCATTCCTCCAGCTTCCAATACCAATTGGGCCGCTTCCGGAATCGTCATAAAGTAGCGAGTTATATCCTTATGAGTTACGGTTAAGGGACCTCCTTTTTCAATTTGTTTTTTAAATAACGGAATCACAGAACCATTGGACCCCAAAACGTTACCAAAACGGGTTGTAATAAATTTTGTTTTGTTCTGTTGCTGCGAACAACTAATGTACATTTCCGCTATCCTTTTGGTAGCCCCCATTACATTAGTAGGGTTAACGGCCTTATCCGTAGACACAAAAATAAATTTATCCACATTATTGTCCAGAGAAAGATCTACGATCACCTTGGTCCCTGCAACATTAATCTTAACAGCCTCATAGGCGTTGTATTCCATTAACGGTACATGCTTATATGCAGCGGCATGAAACACCATATTGGGCTTGTACTCCTGAAACAATCCGGACATCCTATTTTTGTCCCTTATATCCCCGACAATAGGAATAAAATTATGAAAACCGTTCTGTATCAACTCTTGCTGCAAGTCATATAAGGCAGATTCTGCCTGGTCGATCACGATTAGCGATTTATATTCGTAATTTGCTATTTGCCTTACCAGCTCACTACCAATAGAACCTGCTCCACCAGTAACCACAATCACCTTATCCTTTAACTCCTTGGAAATGCGATTGTTCTTGATATTGATGGGAACCCTGTCCAACAAGTCCTCAATTTGCACCTGTTTAATCTGGGAAAGTTTCAATTCACCATTGATCCAATCCTCTATAGGTGGAACTATTTTGACTTGTACAGGAAAATCGACCAAACCTTCAACCAATTCCCTTAATTTGCTATGCTCTATATTTTGTATGGAAAAAATTATTTCATTAATACCATTGGCTTTTAAGAAATACTCCGACAATACTTCGGGAGCATAAACCTTTACACCATTTATACTCTTGCCCACCTTTTCATAATCCTTATCTATATACCCAACAACTCTTGATGAACTTCCTGAATGCCCCGTTAAGGCATTCTGGGTAAGAATACCGGATTCTCCTGCCCCGTAAATAATAACATTTTTGGTGATCTTAAATTGCTTCACCAAGTTATAATAGGCATTCTTAAACATATACCTAGAAGCCGTTAAGGCAATAAAGCACAACAAACTATGAATAATTATAATGGATAACGGTACTGTAAAACCTTCCATAAAATCCATTTCCCTATTTAGAATAATTATGAAAATGGTAATTATACTGGCAAGACAAATGGCATTGAAAATATTATAAACATCCCTTACCCCTGTATGACGGACTACTCCCTTGTACGAACCTGTAATCAAGAAGGCAAGCAACGAAATTAGAATTATCACAGGCAACTGCATAACCAACTTGCTAATATCAAAATCAAGGGTTAGGTTAAACCTTATAAGGTAAGATAATATAAATGTTATGGCCACCAAGATCAAATCTATTGCCAAGACAATCCATTTGGAGGTATACTTTTGTGCTCTACTGGTTAAGTAATTATGTATCATTGGGTTATTACTTTTAAAATTATTTCTACAACTCGATCTAAATCTTCTTGCTGCAAATTGGAACCGCTGGGCAGACAAAGCCCTCTTTGGAACAAATCTTCTGATGTGCCGTCAACGAAACTCTTACAATCTAAAAAAACAGGCTGCAAGTGCATTGGTTTCCACAAAGGTCTGGACTCTATATCTTCCTCCAATAGCGATAACCTTATTTTTTCACGAATATCGTATGAAGGTAACAATATACAGCTCAACCATCGGTTGGATTTTAAGTCATTTGGCTCGTCCAAAAATTCTATTTCGGATAGTCGTGCCAATTTGGACTTATAATATTCAAAATTGCTCCTTCGACTATTCACTCTATCTTCGATCACCTCCATTTGCCCCCTACCTATTCCGGCAAGCACATTGCTCATTCTATAATTATAGCCAATATGGGTATGTTCATAATGCGGAGCATTATCCCTAGCTTGTGTTGCCAGAAAAACCGCCTTCTTTTTTAATCCCCCATCCTTGGTAATCAAGGCACCGCCACCGGAAGTGGTAATAATCTTATTGCCATTAAAAGACAATATACCTATTGTTCCAAGACTGCTACAAGGCCTATTCTTATAGGTGCTTCCGAGTGCTTCCGCACTATCCTCAATTACAGGAATATCATATTTGGATGCAATTTCATTTATTTCCTCCACCTTATAAGGCATGCCGTATAAATGTACCGCGATAATCGCCTTAGGCTTTTTGCCATTTGCTAAACCATCCTTTATCGCTTGCTCCAACAATACCGGCGAAATGTTCCAAGTTTCCCTTTCACTATCCACAAATATAGGCCGAGCCCCTAAATAGGTTATAGGGTTAGCGGAAGCCGAAAAAGTAAACGACTGACAAATTACATCATCTCCGTACGTAACTCCAAGCAACTCCAACGCCAAATGAATTGCCGCTGTGCCCGAACTAAGAGCAGCCACCTGCATGGAATTGCCTAAATAATTTCCAATAGCATCTTCAAAAGCATTTACATTGGGACCTAGTGGCGCTATCCAATTCGTATCAAACGCCTCTTGAACATAATTTTGCTCATTGCCGCCCATATGTGGCGAAGAAAGCCATATTTTTGTTTTTGTAATCAAAACTTGGGGTTATTTAATTATTGCAATGTAAAATTAGCTATACTTTCGAGTACATTATCATATTCACCAGATAATTCGTTCAAGATTGAATTATCTCGATTAAATACTGCTCTAATTAAATTTTTCGAAGTTTTATCGAGACTTCTGAACAATTCACCTATAAATATAAGCTTAGATAAGCTAAAAGCCTAGGTCAATTGAATTAATTTTTAATCTTTGCACAAAATAATTATCCTATAATAATGAAAAAAGTCACCAAGATTTGTTGCATCGGGGCCGGTTATGTTGGCGGACCTACCATGTCTGTCATAGCCAGTCAATGTCCAGAGATTAAAGTTACTGTTGTGGATATCAATGTAGACCGCATTAACCAATGGAACGATTCCAATTTGGATAATTTACCGGTCTACGAGCCTGGCCTGAGTGAAATTGTGGCTGCTACAAGAGGCAAAAACCTTTTTTTTAGCACTGAGGTGGACAAAGCTATTGATGAGGCAGAAATAATTTTCATATCTGTAAACACTCCTACCAAAACCTACGGTAAGGGCAAAGGGCAGGCAGCCGATCTTAAATTTATTGAATTATGCGCCAGAAATATTGCCAGGGTTGCCAAAACCGATAAAATTGTTGTTGAAAAGTCAACCCTTCCCGTAAGAACGGCCAGTGCCATAAAAAGTATTTTGGACAATACCGGTAACGGAGTTGCTTTCGAAATCCTTTCCAATCCTGAATTTTTGGCGGAAGGTACCGCTATAGAAGATTTATTGCATGCAGACCGTGTTTTAATAGGTGGTGACGAAACTGCCACAGGTAAAGCGGCCAAAAACACCTTGAGTGCCATTTATGAACATTGGCTTCCAAAGGAACGCATTTTACAGACCAACGTTTGGTCTTCGGAACTTTCCAAACTCGTTGCCAATGCCTTTTTAGCACAACGCGTATCCTCTATAAATTCTATCTCTGCATTATGTGAAAAAACGGATGCCAATGTCGCTGAAGTCTCCAGAGCCATAGGCTATGACAGTAGAATAGGATCCAAATTCTTAAATTCCTCAGTAGGCTTTGGGGGATCCTGTTTTCAGAAAGACATCCTTAATTTGGTTTACATTGCCAGTAGTTTTGGCTTACAAGAAGTTGCGGATTACTGGGAACAAGTAATTATTATGAACGATTACCAGAAAAGACGCTTTGCCGAAAATATTATTTCCACGCTATACAATACAGTTTCCGGAAAAAAAATAGTATTCTATGGTTGGGCATTTAAAAAAGACACCAATGACACTAGGGAATCCGCAGCTATATACGTTGCCGATGCGTTATTGGAAGAAAGAGCTGAAATAGTGGTTTATGACCCAAAGGTTTCTGAAAAGCAAATTTATGCAGACCTGGATTATTTAAATACCAGAACGCCCGAAGAAAACCGCCGCTTATTGAAAGTTACAAAACAACCTATAGAGGCCATTCAGGATGCCCATGCTATAGCCATACTAACAGAATGGGATGAGTTTAAGAACTACGATTGGGCCGAAATTTTCAAAAATATGCTAAAACCAGCCTTTGTTTTTGATGGGAGAAGACTTTTGGATAAAGAAAGTATGACCGAATTAGGGTTTAACTATTATAAGATTGGAGAATCCTAGGAAGCGGTAAGAAAAAATGAATTGACACATACGACACAGGACCAGTATAAAAATATAGGCCTGCAAAACTAAAACACTATTAAATGTAGGGAGAACCCAGCCCACTTGTCAATTTTTCCGATATTTGTGAAAAACAAATTCTTTTGAAAATACTAGTTACTGGTTCTGCGGGTTTTATAGGGTTTCACGTTACTCGATCTTTACTGAACAAAGGGCATCAGGTGGTCGGGATAGATAATATAAACAGGTATTACGATATTGAACTTAAATACGCACGACTAAAAGAATTGGGCATTTCCAAGGACAAGGCCGAGCTTTTGCACCTTGGTTGCACCGGAACCTTATATGGAGACCAGTTCCAATTTATCCGTATGGACATTGCCGACCGGGAAAGGCTTCCCAAAGTTTTCGAGACAGAAAAATTTGACAAGGTGTGCCATTTGGCTGCCCAAGCAGGAGTACGTTACAGCATAGACAACCCCGAAGTTTACATAGATTCCAATGTGGTCGGCTATGCCAATATTTTGGAATGTTGCAGGCACCATTCAATCCAACATTTTATTTACGCCAGCAGTTCCAGTGTGTACGGTCTTAACAAGAAAATCCCTTTTCATGAAGATGATCAGGTAGACCACCCCATAAGCCTTTATGCAGCAACAAAAAAGAGTAACGAACTAATGGCACATACCTATAGCCATTTATACAAAATACCCACTACGGGACTTAGATTTTTTACGGTTTACGGGCCTTGGGGCAGACCAGATATGGCACTTTTTCTTTTTACTGAAGCTATTGTAAAAGGAAAACCTATAAAGGTCTTCAATAATGGTGAAATGGAACGCGATTTTACCCATATAAACGATATAACTACCGGAATCACAAGTGTTATTGAAAAAAAATCATCAACCCCTATAGATCAAAAGAAACTGTACAAGATTTACAATATTGGAAATAACAGATCCATTAAATTATTGGATTTTATTGTGGAAATTGAAAAAAACCTGGGCAGAACTGCCTCCAAAGAAATGTTGCCTATACAACCTGGCGATGTGCAAAAAACTTGGGCCAACATTGATAGGCTTATACATGACTATAACTACCAACCAAAAACCAATATAGCGGATGGAGTTAAATCCTTTACCGATTGGTTCTGTAATTTCTATAACATACCAAAAAAAGAGACAGAAGCTTAATTTCTATGCCCTCACCTATATTTTCCAACCTTAGAACACTTTTCAAACTACAAAAGAATCTTCCTTTATAACAAATATGACTAATAAAGAATTAAAATTCCCAAAAGAATATTCTGTACTGGTAACAGGAGGGGCTGGATTTATTGGATCCAATCTATGCGAATTCCTTGTAAATAATGGCAACAAAGTATTGTGCCTAGATAATTTTGCAACAGGAAAAATTGAAAATATTTCGCATCTTCTGAAAAATAAAAATTTCAATCTTTTAGAAGGGGACATAAGAAACCTAGAGGACTGTATAACAGCTTGTAATAATACAGATTACGTATTGCACCAAGCAGCTTTGGGATCAGTTCCAAGATCCATTAAAGACCCCATAACCAGCAATGAAGTAAATGTAACCGGATTTTTGAATATGCTGGTAGCTGCTAGGGATACCAAAGTAAAACGCTTTGTCTATGCGGCTAGTTCTTCTACCTACGGAGATTCCAAAGGGTTACCAAAAGTTGAAGAAGTTATTGGAAAACCTTTATCCCCTTATGCCATTACCAAATACGTAAATGAGCTATATGCCGAAATATTCGCTAAAACCTATGGCATGGAAACCATTGGGTTGCGTTATTTTAATGTTTTCGGAAGAAAACAAGATCCCAATGGGGCTTATGCGGCAGTTATTCCCAAATTCGTAATGCAGTTAATGAAAAACGAATCTCCTAATATTAATGGTGATGGTAGCTATTCCAGGGATTTTACCTATGTAGATAACGTAGTCCAAGCAAACATAAAAGCCTTGGCTACCAATAAAAAGCTAGCCTTAAACAGCGTATACAATGTTGCTTTTGGTGAACGTACTTCTTTGAACGATTTAATAACCATTCTAAAGGAATACCTATCTGAATATGATTCCAAAATACAGGATATCAAAACAACCTACGGCCCATTACGGGAGGGCGATGTACCACATTCCCTAGCCTCTATCCAAAAAGCTCAAGATTTATTGGATTACCAGCCAACCCATAATTTAAAAGAAGGCCTAAAAGAAGCCGTATCCTGGTATTGGGATAATTTAAAATAATTCAAAAAAGTTGTCTTTTTAACCAAGAAGGCCTCATACTGTATAGTACTTATAATTAGTCTTAAATAATGATTGCATGAACGATATCAAAATCGCCATTATAGGCCTGGGCTATGTAGGGTTGCCATTGGCACATTTATTTGCAACAAAATATCCCGTAGTAGGATTTGACATTAATAAGGAAAGAATAAAACAGCTGGGTAATGGAGTGGACTATACCATGGAAGTTTCTGATACCTCTTTAAAAGAAGTCATCAAGGACACACCCAATGCAAGAAAAGGACTTTTTTGTACGGATCAATTGGAACATATAAAAGGCTGCAATTACTATATTGTAACAGTGCCAACCCCTGTGGACAATGCCAATAAACCCGATTTAAGCGCATTATTTAAATCTAGCGAAACAATTGGCAAGGTTATTAAGATGGGAGATATTGTAATCTATGAATCCACCGTTTACCCAGGTGCAACTGAAGAAGAATGTATACCTATCATAGAGAAAACAAGTGGATTAAAATTCAACCTTGACTTTTTTGCCGGTTATTCCCCTGAAAGAATAAATCCTGGCGACAAGGAACACACTGTTGACAAAATACTAAAGGTAACTTCTGGTTCCACCCCTGAGATTGGAACAAAAGTAGATCAGCTTTACAAATCCGTTATTACTGCGGGAACCTATTTGGCGCCCAGTATTCGGGTAGCCGAAGCTGCCAAAGTCATCGAAAATTCACAAAGGGACATCAATATTGCCTTTGTAAACGAATTGGCCAAAATTTTTAATCTAATGGGAATCGACACCCAGGAAGTTTTAAAAGCGGCTGCTACCAAATGGAATTTCCTCCCCTTTAGTCCAGGTTTGGTTGGAGGTCATTGTATTGGGGTAGACCCTTATTATCTAGCCCAAAAAGCCCAAGAATACGGATATCACCCAGAAATAATTTTGGCGGGGAGACGAATGAACGATAGTATGGGCAATTATGTAGCGGCAGAAGTGGTAAAATTAATGGTACAAAACGACCTAAAGGTAAAAGGTGCCAATATTTTGGTTTTAGGCATAACATTTAAGGAAAATTGTCCGGATGTACGAAATACAAAAGCTGTAGACGTAATAAACAATTTAAGTAGCTACGGAGCAAAAATAGATGTTTTTGACCCATGGGCCTCTACTAATGAGGTTAAACACGAATACAACCTAACTACTTATACCCAATTGCCCAAAAAGAAATATGATGGAATTGTATTGACAGTAGCCCATAGTCAATTTTTAAGTCTAGACCTAAATTCAATATTAAAGACCAATGGCATAGTGTATGATGTTAAGGGTGTTTTGGGGAAGCAAATTAATGGACGATTGTAATCGTGGTCACTAAAGATTAATAAGTATAATTTAGGTTACAGATATTATTTAAGCCATCTATCTACTTGCCCAGGGACACTAACTTTTCCCTCCCTAACCTATCATAGGTTTTATACGGAAAATGCAATTAATATAACCCTTAAGAGAATAATTGGATTTTCTAAGTTCAAACCACATTGAACAAGAACATCCAACCTGGACTAAACAAGACCCACATCTTGAAACCCCGCGCGATAGAATCTGTTCTCCATGATGGCCTGCACGAGCATTACCAATCAGGTGCCCATATTACCCAATGAATACTGGAAACTCACTTAAACCTAAATATCCGTTACATAGGTTCAATAGATAAAAAGGACAACTACGCGAAGCCAATAGAGACATGGCTGGAAAAGCACAACGGAGAATCACAGCAGTTAAGAAAAAGATAGATCAAGGAAATGCTCCAGAGAACAGGACCAGCGTTCATGTGCAGGGAACAAGGGAAGTCAATACTCTTCGAATAATATTTACTATTCCATTTTAACCCCCAATAATCCTACACGCATAAAATCAGTTAATTCAAGGAAGTTCAACTACCTTTTCCGTCCAACTATTGACATTGACCAAAACTTGATTATCAAAATCAATGCCTATGGGACTTATACCCTACATTTAGCGAATAGGGAAAAACAGAGACAATTGTAGCAACAAGACATGTTGAGCAAGAACTTACAGCTGGAGGTGGTTCAATAATTATATTCAAAAATATTACAGGACCAGGGTCATAATAAATTTTCACTGGCTTTTGTATACTAGTATCCGGTAATATATACAGCGTATTTTGGGAACAATTTTTTCATTAAAAGAGCCAAAAGCATACTACAAATAACTATTGTGCCCCATATCAAAAAGTAAGCAGGCCAATTATAGTTTATTTTGACTTCAAATTCTGTTTTTAGCAAGGTTAAAATGTACAACACGTACGAATGAATAAAATAAATACCAAAACTGGTGGAGGCCAAAAGGACTATAAACCTATTCCTTGAACCCTCATATCGGTATAAAAAGACCATAAAAAAGATACATAGAACCGATTTTTGCAAAAGAACCAAGTCTATGCCATCGTAAATAAAAGGTAGTTTTTGATAATTGTTGTACCTCCCTAAAAGAGCCTGAACAATCGCCAACACCAATGCTGCCCCAAAAAAAATGAACTCCTTCCCTTTTAGTTTGGCATAAATAGAAGTTTTGTTCATTGAGCAAAGAATACCTAATAAATATGCAGGAGTAAAATAAAAAACCGATTGTAATATTGCTAAGTTATTTACGGGTCTATGAATAAGAATGGCTATAATATAACAAACACCAACAATAATCAATTGATTACTTAGCTTGAGTTCTATGAATTTGACATGTAAAGGATACATGAGAAAAAGGCAAAGTGCAAATGGAATATACCAGTAGGCTACCAAATGAGCCCCAGTGATGTAGTAAAGAAAGCTAGGAATAATATA
Organism: Arenibacter sp. S6351L; assembly: GCF_023016025.1. NCBI lineage: Bacteria > Pseudomonadati > Bacteroidota > Flavobacteriia > Flavobacteriales > Flavobacteriaceae > Arenibacter > Arenibacter sp. S6351L. The sequence continues at coordinate 20,927 of NZ_JALKBB010000037.1, forward strand.
ATCATGCACAACACCTCCGCCTGTCAGTGGCAAATAAGCATTCCAGAATTCTGGCTTGGTTTGGAGTTTAATCAAAATTGGCCCAATGGATAGAATGCTATAGGGTACTAACAATCGTTTCACTTTTGCATAAAAAAAACTATTCGTTTTTTGCTTCCGATAGAAAATATGATGAAATAGAAATCCGGAAATAAAAATAAAATGAATCGTACTACCTGCCATAAGATTAGCAAATACTCTTTCCAGGGTGTTGTCTAACTGTATCCCTGAGATAGAATAACAATGTGCTGAAACTATAAACAATATAGCAATCCCCCTATATGTGTTAATCGAGTTCAAGTACATTTTAACGAATATACATACTTGATGCTTTGGAAACAAGTCTTAAACAAAAGTAGATTTTAATTGATTTTATGTTCATCAAAAGAATTTCATATTTGTAGTCGAGTTAAACATTCAACAGAATCCATAACAAAAGCTTTCTTTTGTATCGTTTTGTCCGTTCTGTCAAATATTAGAAGAAAAGTGTTGTGAGCAATATGCAATGAAAAAGTAATAATATAATACCACTCCCCTTCCTTACTACAGGAATATCTTGAATCACCTTCCAGAATGCCCTTAGGTAACCAGGTCCTTCCTAAAATATTTTTTAGATTTTAAGAGATACCATTTAACAGTCAGTACCGTTATAAATAAAACCCTAATGATGTACTAATGTTTTCCTTATTATTCGTAGCTATTTAAAACCTGTAGTAAACCGTATCCCAATGTTAAAAAATTAACATTCACAGGCTAAATACAGGGTCAAATCATAAAGAAATGAGCATTTCATCGAATAAACGTAACCTAAACATCTAAACCCTTAAAACCAATCGTAAAACCTCCATTGCATCTTAAAAGTGCAGTTCATCGAAAATAGCTTGTCTTTTAACGATGATGTTAAAAAAATAAATAATATTTGTAAAACCCAAATGATTATCATTTAAACAAAAGTCTTAAACTTATGAAATTTCGCCCCTCGAATTTTATCCAATTGACCCTAGCTTCTATTGTCTTATTTTTAAGTTATTCCTGCAACAAAGATTCCGATCTTTTGGCAGAATATGTAATAGAGCAACCCCAAGCCTTCATGGTAAACGATGTTGTGGTTACCTTAGCCAACAATCCGGTCGTCATTAAACCCTTAAGCAACGATACCTTTAAAGAACCTGAAAAGGTAATCATTACGGAAGTAACCCCCCCAAAAATGGGCACCGCAGAGGTGCAAGAGGATAATACCGTTGTATACACCCCCAATACCGATGAAACGGGCACGGACGAGTTTGATTACACAACAACCGTGACCAATTCAGACAATTCAGTTTCTAAAGAAACTGGTAGTATTTCGGTAACCGTTACACCTACGGATAAAACTTCACCAATAACTGGAGATAATGTCTATTACGTAACCACTGCAGGCAAGAGTACCAACAATGGAAGCACAGAAGCTTCGGCTTGGAGTATACAACAGGCTTTTTCTTCTGCAAAAGCCGGTGATGTCGTCTATATTAAAGCAGGTAATTATGGCGGAGTAGAGTTATTGACTAAAAATTCTGGGACCGAAGGTAAACCAATACAATTCATTGGGTATAAAAATACACCAGGAGACATTGTCAGCACCAATAGTCCAACATATTCCTACGAACAATACAAAACTAATAGTGACGATTTAGACTCTTCCAAAATGCCTTTACTCAAAGGATCGAGATCTAATAACATTGGTTCAGGAATGGGAATTAAGATTGACAGCAAAAACTACATATACCTTGAAAACTTTATGATAAGGGATTATGAATACGGAATATATGCTAGAGGAAATAATTGCAAATTCAAGAATATCATATCAGTTGACCATGGTGATTTCAATCCTGCAAATAGCTATCCAAACGGAACTAGCGATTTACATAAGAACTTAAGTGGTAATGGTTTTTGGATTACTAGTTCAGATAACTTTGAAATGATAAATTGCCTCGCCATTAACAACGGAGCTAGAGGAATTGCAATTGTGGGCTCTAATAATTCCTCATTGAACAATAATATGGTATATAGCGATAACAATACCAATCCAACCGATTATTACATTATGGTTTATGGTAGTAACAAGCTTAATTTGGACAACAACTTAGTTAAAAGGATAGGTGCTTTATCACATCCTGGCCATGGTTATAGTGTAAAAGTAGGTTCTGAATACAATACATTTACTAATTGTAGAGCAGAAGGAACTTCATTTGAATTGAACAACCGTGCTGCTTTTAATACTTTTAGGGATTGCCATGTAGAAGGCCAAGGACTGGCATTGAGCGGTGGCTGGAAAATTACGAATTATTCTCATGACAATGAATTTATTAATTGCAGTAACAATGCCGGAGAAGGAATTGTCTTCTCAGATTGGAAGGAATCGGACGGTAACAATGGTATTGATACGGCAGCTTTCAACAATACTTTTAAAAATTGTACTATAACAAATACTGTTGACCATAGTGGCGCAATAATTGATTTTCATTGGAATGACCAATCAGGAAGGCTAACTTCATATGCAAGAGATAACGAATTCATTGACTGCACTTTTTCAGGTGCCAACAATTTATTTAAAGTTGACCGTGTAACTAAAGGGAATAAATTTGTCAATTGTACGATTAGTGACATCAAATCTTTGCGTACCTCCAGATTTGACGTAAACAAAAGCTTATCTTTAGGTGTTGAATTAACAAATATTGTAACTAAAAACATTGGCTTTTCTCTTAGTGGAATTTAAAAGTATATGTACATAAATTAATATACGATTTTTACAACTTCAGAATAGGAAATTATAAAAATCATGTAAAAGAGCGGGGCAAGCCCCGCTCTTTTACATGATTTTTATAATTTAAACATAAGTCTAAAATTTCACCTAATTATTTTTTTTAATACTAATAAGTAAAGTTCAAATCAAGTATTTGAGTAAAATCAAAAATTGGTTAAAAAAGGCAATTTACCTTTACAAGACTAGTTTATTAAAAAAGGCCTGTTATCCATAGTCAAAAGGGCTAATTCCTAATAAAAAGATTAATATAGAATTTCAACGATTATAATGCCTGCTTAAAATCTTTAATTGTAATTTTCGGGCGAATTAGTAATATTTGCCAATTATGAATATCATTCAACCAAGCAAAAGAAGATAATGCTAAACACGTTAGAGAGAAAAAAATCTTACTTTTTAGGGTTATCAATAATTTTAACCATTATTTTTTTAATGGCTCTGGGACCTCTTTTGGGTTTACAAAGTATTGTCACCTATGGACTTATACCTTTTCTCGCAATAATAGGATTTACCTATGATATTAAGACATTTCATAAAAAAACTACCGAACTAAAACTTTTTTTTGGAATTGTAATTCTAGCATTGCTTACTATTTTTTACAACAATATTGATTTCGAAGCATTTGGCACTACGTATTTCGGATTATTGGGGGCATTCATTGCTGCGTATGCCACATTATCACTAAATAAAAACAATCCATATGAAAACTACTTTCATATTGGTTTCGTTTTGGCAATCATTGCGTTAATTTTAATTGAATTTAATGATGGAAATATAAGTCTTGTTGATTTTGCCACTAGTCGTGACCGAAGAAGATTTATGCTTAATGCAAATTTTTACTCCTATGCGAGTTACTTTGGAAATATTAGTCTGTTTTATTTATACCTAAAACAAAGAAATAAAATAGTCCTAGTTTCGTTAGTTATATTACCAATTCTATTTATAATAGTAGCATTTGCCACTCAATCAAGATCTGGTATACTTTTTATAGTATTGTCCAACATTAGCTTTTGGCTGGTAATATGTAGAACCAATAATAAAAATATATTTTTGAAAATTTTTAAGGCAATAGGAATTGTCATCATCATCTACTTTCTAGCTTTGCAATTTATAGCTATTTATGAAAATTCTGAATTTAAGAATCGAGTATCCAATTCCAGTGGCAAGGCTGATGCCCGCGAAATTCTTGTTATAAAAGGTTGGGAAGTTTTTGAGAATAATCCATTTATTGGAGTAGGTACCGGTCAGTTCCCTAGGTTTAGTGGTATGAATCAATTTACCCATAACTCATATGTTGAGATTCTAGCTGAAAACGGACTGTTTAGCGGTATATTATTATTTCTAATGTTTGGAATTCCTACTTATATAAGTCTCAAAAATTTAATTACCTATCCAAAAAATGAACTTTTTCGTTTGAATTTCTTCTTTTTTATCACTTTTTTGATGTATAACAATGCTTATGTATTCTATAAGTTTTCATTTTCAATGATATATTTCTTCCTAATAATTAGTACACAAAATAAGGCAAGTATTGAAGACAAGAATAAAATACAGTCCTAATATCAATCTATCCAAGTAACAATAATGTCACTTAAAAACAAAGCAATTACCAGTTTTAGTTGGACTCTATTTGAAGGTGTTTTCGGCCAAGGTTTAAGTTTTATAGTAGGTATTATTCTTGCGAGAATTTTAGAACCACGAGATTTTGGTATTGTAGGTATTTTGACCGTTTTTTTAGCTATTTCAGATTCTTTAGTAGAAGCAGGTTTCGGAAGTGCCTTAATACGAAAAGTAGATTCAAACATAAAAGATTACAACACCATGTTTTACACCAACTTAAGTTTTGGTGTAATATTATATGTTCTCTTGTTTATACTTTCTCCTCAAATAGCAATTTATTTTGATGAACCTATACTCAACAAACTTTTGAAACTAGCAGGATTAGTTTTAATTATCAACTCTTTTTCACTTATTCAAGGAACCCTGCTAACAAAAAAGCTTAACTTTAAAACACCTGCCATAATTTCTATTTTTGCTTCCACATTATCAGGATTATTCGCTATTTATTTAGCTTACAATGGTTATGGCGTATGGAGTTTAGTACTTTTAAGTCTGACAAAACAATCAATATGGGCTATTCTTTTATGGTTTACAGCAAGTTGGCGTCCTTCACTAATCTATTCCAGAAATAGTTTTAAGGAATTGTTCAGTTTTGGATATAAACTTTTAATTGCGTCTCTAATAAATACCGTTTACAAAAATATTTATTACATAATAATAGGTAAGTATTTTTCATCAAAATCTTTGGGTTTTTATACGAGAGCTAATCAGTTTCAGGCTCCTTTTTCCTCTAATATTGCTTTGGGTATAATGAAAATTAGTTTCCCTATTCTTTCCACTCTACAAGATGACAATATTAACCTAAAACAAAAATTTAAGCGATTTATTCGGTTTAGTGTATTCTTAAATTTTCAAATCTTAATGATGATTGCTGCTATAGCTAAACCCTTAATTCTAACCCTTATTGGAGCAAAATGGACTAATTCTATTATTTATTTACAATTACTTTGTGTTTCCGGTATGTTATATCCATTACACATCTTACACTTAAATCTACTTGTTGTAAAAGGTTATTCCAACCTTAATCTAAAACTGGAAATAATAAAAAAATTGATTTTAATACCAATAATATTGATTACCGTTACAATAAGCATAAAAGCAATGATTTATGGCCTTATTATATTTTCTATAACAGAATACTTTATAAATAGTTTTTATACCAAAAAATTGATAGGTTATTCATACAAACAACAATTTGTTGACATTTTACCATTTTTAGTTGTTTCAATAACGACTTTTTTAACTGTTTGGTCAATAACCTTTATTAATATAGATTTTAAAACAATGTTGATAATACAATTAATTAGTGGTATGCTTATGTTTGTTTTAATAAACGAAATTTTTCGGCTATCTGAATATTCTGAACTAAAAACCATTCTAATAAAACAAACCAAAAAAGTGTGGTTTAAATTAAAAAAATAAGATCCTAAGAATTGGAATAAACAATTGTTTCAGTAGATAAACAATTGTAATTATCCTTTTAATATCTATAAAATAAATATGACTAAAATAGCATTTTTAATTGGTCAGGTAAATAATATTGGCGGTATTCCTAGGGTGGTATCACTGATTTCAGATAGCTTAATAAAAACAGGGCTATTTGACATACAGGTAATTTCATATCAGAAGGGGAATAATCAGGGCTATGGATGGAACGATAAAATCAAATTCAATTACCTATTAGACAACCCTATGCCATTAAAAAAAGGCATATTTACAGCCACAATGAGGCTTCGAAAAATACTTAAAAATGAAAAAATTGACTTTCTAATCACTTGTGGATCCTTATATGGTCCTTTGGGTGTTCTTAGTACAAGGTTTTTAGATACCAAAACTATTTATTGGGATCATTCAAACTTTTTTGAAAACACAAGCCACCAATTTAAAATTGAAAGCAAAAAATTTACGGCGTTCTTTGCAGATGTAGTAGTACCTTTAACCAAACATGACAAGATCAATTACGAAAAATATACCAAAGCAAAATTGGTTTATCAAATCTACAACCCAATAGATTCGAAATTGGAGAACCTAAAACATGAATATGATAAATCTTCGAAAAGAATTATTAGCGTTGGACGTTTAACCGATCAAAAAAATTTTTTATTGCTTGTCGATGTTGCTAAAATTGTCCTTAATAAACACCCTGATTGGAAATGGGACATCTATGGATCAGGACCACTCGAACAAAAAATTAAAGATAAAATTACCGATAATAAACTAAATGACTCATTATTTTTAAAGGGACAATCCAATCATTTATACTCTCTATACAAAGAATATTCATTTATGGTAATGACATCAAAATATGAAGGTTTCCCTATGACTTTGTTAGAAGGTATGTCCAACAAATTACCATTAATAAGCTTCGACATAGAAACTGGCCCAAATGAAATTATAGTGGAAAATAAAAATGGATTTTTAGTTCCTTCGTTATCAATACCTGAAATGACAATCAAAATTATAGAACTAATTGAAAACCAAGAAAAGAGGATAAGTTTTTCAGAACACAATGAAAAACTCATAGATAGCTTTAATATGAATGGAATTACTTCTAGGTGGATTTCACTATTTGAGCAGTTAAAACAATAAAAAAATTAAAGATAAAAATGAAAAAAGCCGTTTATATAGTTGCAACCCAATACGATAATTTGGGAGATTTAATTATAAATAAATGCCTAATAGATGAACTTACTAGATACGTAGATTTATACGTAGACTCACATAATATTAGCGATGATTTTATTAAATGCTTTGAACTAAATGACAAGGTTAATTTTTTAAAAAAGAATTATGGTTTTTCATTTAAAGACCCAACGTTATTAAAATACCTGCTGTCCAAAAAAATAAAATTTGAATATTTATTCAAGAGTCCTGGACCAGTAGGATTTACAAAACCTTCGGGCATAAATGATCGAATTAGAGGTTTTGTTTTCAATCAAATTTTTAAAACCACACGCAATAAAGGATGTAAATCTTATGTTATAGGTTCTGAAATCACTTTAAAAAATGACTTTGAAACAAAAGGGTATCGCGAATTTAGCAAATATTTTTATCACCATTTAGTCAGAAGTAAAGCCAATGTTGATTTATTAAAGTCCATTGGTATTGACCAGGCCGAGTATATTCCAGACTTATGTTTTTTATTGTATGATAAAATTTCAAGAATAAGCAACAGAACAAAAGTAGGGATTTCTTTTAGAGATTTACAAGATGATAAATTGAATGAGAACATTGTCCAATCTGTAAAAATATATGTGGATTATTATTTAAAGAAAGGAAAAAAGGTAGTCTTTTTCTACCAGGTCAATCGTGATTACGCATATACAAAAAAACTTTTTTCAGCCTATAAGGATGTTGTAGGAGTGAGTTTTATTGAAGAATGTCTGAGTTTTGAGGATATTATAACTTATTCGGACTTTGAGACTGTGATAAGTAATAGATTACATGTCTTATTATTGGGATTTATTCATAATTCATTGACAGTTCCCTTAATAAATGATAATGCGAGCACTAATAAAATAAAAGGTATTTATACAAGTATTGGTTCTAGTATCGAACCAATGACCTTTTTGACAAAAAATCAATTAGAAAATTTTGACAATGACCTAGATCGGTTATTGATTGAAACAGAAAATATAAATGAAGTTCAAAACCACATGTGTAAACAAAGGATTTCAGAAATTTTTAAATAGAAATTGGTTCTATCATAAGAACCTTTTATAACCTTAGTTAAGACAACAAAATTCTTTATAAGGCAGAATTTAGTTATATAACATAAATTGATTCTATATTAATGAAAAAAATTATTTTAATATATCCAGGATTTCCGCACTATCGAAATGGTATTATAGAAACACTACTGGAATCGAAAAATAATAAATATTATTTCGTTGGCGATAAAAATGGATATGCCGGAATCAAACCATATGATTTTAAAACAATAGAACAATTTAAGCATTGTCCTTCATACAGAATTGGACCATTCTTTTTTAACAAAGGACTAATCAGATTTGCCTTAAAGACCAAAGCCGACGGAATAATTGTACACTCTTCTCCTTATTGGATATCGATAATTATAGCGTCCTTAATTTTTCGGCTGAAAAAGACTAGAGTAATTAATTGGACTCACGGTCTGTTGGACGATAAAAAAAATACATACAATAAATTATACTACTATTTTTTTAAATTGTTTTTCGATGGACTCCTTCTTTATAGCAATCAATCTAAAAATAATCTAGTCAAACTGGGGTACAAAGAAACTAGAGCAAATGTTATATATAATTCCTTAGATTACAAAAACCAAATAAAACTTAGAAACACCTTAAGCGATCATGGAAGAAATGAAATTCGAGGTGAGATGTTCATTAATCCTGAAAATCATCAATTAATTTTCATTGGGAGACTTACTAGTCAAAAAAGACTTGCCTTTTTAGTCAATGTCGTTAAATTATTAAAAGATGAAAATATAAACATCAATCTTCTTTTTGTAGGGGAAGGAATGGAAAAGGAATCTCTTATTGATCTAAGCTTGAAACTAGATATTGCTGATCAAGTACATTTTTATGGAGCTTCATATGATGAAAACAATAATTACAGGTTAATTGTATCCAGTGATATCTGTGTTGCCCCAGGAGAGATTGGCTTAACATCTATTCACTCTTTAGTTTATGGCGTACCTGTTATTTCGCACAGCGACCCTAATAACCAAATGCCCGAATTCGAAGCCATTAAACCCGGTATTAATGGTGCACTTTTTGAAAATGGTAACATTGAGGATTTAAAGGAAAAAATAAAATTAGTAATTAACTTAATAGAAAATAAATCTGCTACAGATTTAAAAAAAGACTGTTACAAAATAGTAGACGAATATTATAATCCCGATTATCAATTAAAAATAATTGAAAAGGCATTTAATTAAAATCCACTTCACAAAAGCTATAGTGTTAAATAGTCCTAATCAATAAAATATAAAGATATTATGTTCAAAGATAAAACATTGCTCATTACAGGAGGGACAGGTTCTTTTGGAAACGCCGTATTAAACCGCTTTCTAGAAACCAATATTAAGGAAATACGCATCTTCAGTCGCGATGAAAAAAAACAGGACGATATGCGCAACCAACTTAAAAATGAAAAAGTAAAATTTTACATTGGGGATGTAAGGGACTACAACAGTATAGCCAAGGCCATGCACGGGGTAGATTACGTTTTTCACGCAGCGGCCTTAAAACAGGTGCCTTCTTGTGAGTTTTTTCCATTGGAAGCAACCAAAACAAATGTATTTGGTACGCAGAACACCATTGATGCAGCTGTAGCCAATAATGTAAAGCGAATTATTTGCCTTAGTACAGATAAAGCGGCCTACCCTATTAATGCCATGGGCATTAGTAAAGCCCTTATGGAAAAAGTTGCGGTTGCAGCTTCTAGAAATATTCCAAATGACAATACCATTGTTTGCCTTACCAGATACGGAAATGTCATGGCCTCCCGTGGTTCGGTAATCCCATTGTTTGTGAAACAAATTCAAGAAAAGGCGCCCTTAACGGTAACGGACCCCAAAATGACCCGTTTTTTAATGTCATTGGAAGATGCTGTAGATTTGGTATTGTTTGCCTTTCAAAATGGAAACCAGGGAGATTTGTTTGTAAACAAAGCTCCTGCCAGTACCATTGGAGATCTAGCCCAAGCTATTAAAGAGATCTTTAATTCTGATAGTGAAGTAAAAGTGATTGGTACGCGACATGGTGAAAAACTATATGAAACCCTATGTACCCGGGAGGAAATGCAAAAAGCCGAGGATATGGGCGAATTTTATAGAATTCCTGCTGATAATAGGGACCTTAACTACAGCCGGTACTTTTCTGAAGGAGAAACCGATACCAGTACCATTGAAGACTATCACTCCCATAACACCGAACAATTGACCAACGAGGCCTTGAAGAATACCTTGTTGAATTTGGATTTTATAAAAGAAAATTTATAATGGTCCAACCCATCGAAATTGAAGGATCTGTTTTTTCCGATACGCGCGGAAAAATCAAGTTTTTCAATACCTTTGATATGACCCAGATTGTTCGCTTTTACGAGATTTCGCCGGCCTCAACAGAAATTATTAGAGGCTGGCAGGGGCACCACAAAGAAAAAAAATGGTTCTATTGTCATACTGGTTCATTTATAATCAACACCATCAATATTAAGGACCAACATATTCCGACCAACAATAGAACGCCGGAAAAATTTGTATTAAAAGAGAATACCGCTTTAATTTTGGAAGTCCCAGAAGGAAGTGCCACAGCATTTAAATCCCTTGAAGATGGTTCCAAATTAATGGTTTTTTCTAATTTCACCTTAGAGGAATCTATGACCGATGATATCAGATTTCCTTTGGAAACTTGGAATGCCGATTGGTGAGATTCTAAAATTAAGATAAAAGAATGTTTCCAAATGGTTATTCCAGATTAGCCTTTTGGCCCTTTGACTTGTATACCAGAAATATGTCATTAGACAAATAAAGCATAAATGAAAAAAATAGGAATAACCGGACAGGCCGGATTTGTAGGTAACCATTTGTACAATACATTGTCTTTAGACGAAACTATTACCCTAGTTCCCTTTGAACGTTCTTTCTTTGGAAGCAAGGAATTATTATCCAACTTTGTTGCTGAATGCGATGTAATTGTTCATTTGGCGGCAATGAACAGACATGAAGATGCCAATGTAATCTATGAGACCAATTTAGACTTGGTAAGTCAACTTATTGAGGCCTGTAAAACAAAAGATGTAAAGCCACATATCATATTTTCCTCCTCCTCCCAAGAAGAAAAAGACAATCTTTATGGGCTATCTAAAAAAGAAGGCAAAGAAAAATTTATGCAGTGGGCCCAAGAAGCGGGAGGTAAATTTACTTCTCTTACCATTCCCAATGTTTTTGGTCCATTTGGAAAGCCAAATTACAATTCTGTAGTAGCTACATTTTGCCATAAAATTGCAAATAATGAAATGCCTACTATAATAAACGACAGTGAGGTAGGCCTTATCTACATCAATGAATTGGTGGAGATATTTATCAAGTGTATTAAAGATTCGAAAAAAGGAGGAATTCCAGATAGTAGTATTGGCGAATTAAAAATTGCACCCACAAAAAATATAAAAGTATCCGAAATCCTGAGGTTATTGCAGCAATACAAAACCGATTATATGGAAAACGGAATTTTCCCCAATCTGGATCTGGACTTTGAAAAGGCCCTTTTCAATACTTTTAGGTGTTATGTTCCTACCAGTCATTATCCGGTAAAATTTAAAAAAAATACAGACAATAGAGGCAGCTTTGTAGAGATTGCAAGAACCCAGACCAGTGGACAATTTTCTTTTTCAACCACTGTTCCCGGAATTACAAGGGGCAATCATTTTCACACCAGAAAAGCCGAGCGATTTGCCGTAATAAGCGGAAAAGCCCTAATACAGCTTAGAAAGATCGGAACCGATGAAATTCTGGATTATTATTTGGACGGAGATGAACCAGCTTACGTGGATATGCCCATATGGTATACACATAATATAAAGAATATTGGAGATACGGAACTTATTACTTTGTTTTGGATCAATGAGCCCTACAATCCTGAGGATGCCGATACTTACTTTGTAAACGTATAATAAACATAAAAAAATAACCATTGAAAAAGCTTAAAGTATTAACTGTTGTGGGTACACGCCCTGAAATAATTAGATTGGCCTGTGTTTTAAATGCCCTTGATGCCAATGAAGCTATTGATCATACCTTGGTGCACACTGGCCAAAATTATGATTATGAACTTAATGAAATCTTTTTTGAGGACTTGGGAATACGAAAACCCGATCATTTTCTTAATGCTGCAGGTAAAAATGCCACAGAAACCGTGGGCAATATCCTAATTGCTATAGACCCAATATTGGAAAAACTGGCTCCCGATGCCTTTTTGGTGTTGGGCGATACCAATTCCTGTTTATGTGCTATTCCTGCCAAAAAGCGAAAGATACCTGTTTTTCATATGGAAGCAGGCAACCGATGTTTTGACCAAAGAGTTCCTGAAGAAACCAATAGAAAGATTGTAGATCATATTTCGGATATAAATTTAACCTATAGCGATATTGCCAGGGAATATTTACTAAGGGAAGGTTTATCGCCAGAACGGGTAATTAAGACAGGTAGTCCTATGTTCGAGGTTTTAGGAAATTTTAAAACTAAAATTGAAGCTTCCAATGTATTGGAAAAATTAAAACTGGAAAAACAAAAATTCTTTGTGGTGTCTTCGCATAGGGAAGAAAATATTAGCAATCCTAAAAACTTTGAAGGGCTAATAACTTCATTAAACCAAATTGCCGAAAAATACGATTATCCCATAATTGTTTCTACCCATCCCAGGACTAGAAACATGTTAAATGAGAAAAAAATAAAAACACACCCCAATATTCAGTTTCTAAAACCTCTTGGTTTTTCGGACTACAATGCCCTACAGTATCATTCTTTTGCCGTTTTGTCCGATAGCGGTACCATATCAGAGGAATCATCCATATTGAATTTTCGGGCCCTTAATATACGGGAAGCCCACGAACGCCCCGAGGCCATGGAGGAAGCTTCGGTGATGATGGTAGGTCTTAATCCACAACGCATTATGCAAGCTTTGGTAGCTTTAGAGGTTCAAGAACGAAATCCGAATAGAAATTTTAGGCCAGTAGCCGATTATTCCATGCCCAATGTAAGTGAAAAGGTAGTCCGCATAATAATTTCATATGTAGATTATATTAACAGGGTCGTTTGGTCCAAATCATAAAATTATGAGAGTTATTTTTTTAGGTCTTGCCGTTCCCAATATGAACGAATATCACAATATGTTTACCGAGCTAGTGGTAGAATTCCGCAATAATGGACATGATATAATGGTAGTGGCCCCTACCTATGACGAAAAGGTATTTGGAATGCAGATAGAGGACGGTATTCCAACCTTACGTGTACCTACTTTGGAATTGTTCGGTGTTGGGAAAATACAAAAAGGATTGGCCACCCTCCTGCTCCCCTATCAATATAAGAGGGCTTTAAAAAAATCTAAAATAGATTTGAATTTTGATTTGGTAATGATGCCTACCCCTCCCATTACCTTGGTAAATGTGGCCAGTTGGTTAAAGCGGAAATACGGTTCCAAAATGTATTTGATCCTTCGTGATATATTTCCGCAAAATGCTCTGGATTTAGGTATGATGAACCCCAGAGGTTTAGCCTATACCTATTTTAGAAAAAAAGAAAAGGAAATGTATAATGCTTCAGACTATATTGGATGCATGTCTCCAGGGAATATAGATTATGTAAAAAAGCATAATCCTGAACAAGACGCCAACAAACTACATCTGTTGCCCAATTGGGCATGGCTTCAACCTAATTTAGAGCAACAGGAGATAATTAAGATAAAGGAGCAATACGATCTTTTGGACAAATTTATTGTTGTTTTTGGGGGTAATATTGGCAAGCCCCAAAAAATGGAAAATATAGTGGCACTTGCCAAGTCCTGTTCCTCCAATAAGGAAATCTTTTTTTTGATAATTGGGGGCGGGAACGAAAAAGAACATTTGGACAAGATGATTCTACAAGAAGGTTTAAGCAATGTTCGGGTAAAAGACTTTTTAAGTAGGGAAGAATTCTTTAAAGTTTTACAAATTGCCGATGTGGGTCTTATATCTTTAAGTGAGAATTTCACCATTCCTAATATACCTTCCAAATCTTTGGTCTATTTTAATGCAAAAGTACCTATTTTGGCCTCAGTGGACTTAAATACCGACTTTGGCACCCAATTGGAAAACATTGGGGCCGGTCTTTGGGCCGAAGCGGGAAAAACCGAAATCCTGAAGGAAAAATTAATGCAATTGTACAAGAATCCCGACAAACGAAAAAAAATGGGCGAGAATGGGTATCTATACTTTAAAAATAACCTTTTAGCATCCATGGCCTATGAAAAGATAATTTCACGGGTTAAAAACACTTAAGAATACGCTACAGGCAATAGTAAAAGTAAAATGGTGATTAATCCATTAATTTGAGGGGTTCGTCCATGAAACAATTGACGAACAGAAAATAAGTACTTTCTTTGTATACCTGAAAGACAATTTAAATGTATAAAAACTTTTTTAAACGGATACTTGACTTCTTCATAGCTATAATTATGTTGACTCTGTTGAGTCCAATTTTTGTATTGCTTACTGTGTTGTTGTTCATTTTTAACGATGGCCAGGTGTTTTTTCTTCAAAAACGGCCTGGTAAAAATGAACGTATTTTTAGTATTATTAAGTTTAAGACCATGAACGACAAAAAGGATGCTGAAGGCAATCTTCTTCCCGATGGCGACAGATTGACCTCGGTAGGCAAAATCGTCAGAAAAACGTCCATGGACGAAATTCCACAGCTGATCAATATTCTAAAAGGGGACATGAGCCTTATAGGTCCACGCCCCTTGCTGATACAATACTTACCAGTTTACACGGAAAGGGAAAAGCAAAGACACTCCGTATTACCGGGTATCACAGGGCTTTCACAAGTTTCGGGTAGAAATAACCTGGGTTGGGACGAGCGTTTGAACATGGACGTAGAATATGTGGAAAACATGTCTTTTCTTCTTGACCTAAAAATATTTCTTAAAACCATAAAAAATGTAATTACCTCCAAAGACGTAGCCGTTGATTCCTTTACTGTAATGCCGACTTTAGATGATTTTAGAAAGACTCCATGATTTATTCGGGTCAGTAAAAGCAGAGCTAATCAATGCCAAAGATCTTTTTGAAGTTATTATAATTAGAGTTTCCAAAATTTACATTGTTACTCCAATTATTGAGCTACTTATTAGAGTTGCTCGGTGACCTAGTACTGACTTCAAAAACAGTAATTCGTAATTCAGATTGAATTTTTCTGGAAGCATAAAAAATAGGATAATAAGAGAATAAGTTGCACATCCACATTTTAGGTGGCCAATTAAACATAAAAGAGTTTTCTAAAAACAGTTATAGATTGCAGAAATAAAATTGAATTAACAACCTATAAACTAATCGCTAAAAATGTTCGTTAATAAGAAAGTAAGCACTAAAAATATGGCCCTAAAATAAAATCAACAATGAGAGTCCTTTTTTTACTTAGTAGAATTGAAAAGAGCGGTGTAACCTTAAATACGCTGGACTTGGCTCAGGGTTTGGTTAACCAGGGCCATCAATTATTGTTGATTACAGGTGGAATAACGGACGGTGACAATGATTACTTGGTTAAAATTGAAAATGACTTTAAAAATATAGGAACAGAAATTAAAACTTTTAAAACCCCTAAGGGCAATATTTTAAGTAAGATTCTAATTTCTATAGGGGCGATATATCAGATATTAAATTGGATTCGGGAACTTAAGCCCGATGTAATTCATTCCCAGTCGCCTTATATGACCTTTTTGCCTTGGTTATTAAGAAAGCCGTTTATAACCACAGTTCATAATGTGCAATTGGTGAAAAACCTTAAATATAAAAATCCAACCGAATTAATTGCCATCAGTCGGGAATCCAAAGAATATGCGATAAAGACATTAGGAGCTAAACCTGATAGTGTTTCCGTAATATGTCATGGGGTTTCAAAGAGATTCTCTGAAATAACTCCTGGAAAAGAGTTATCACTTTTAAAAAATAAATACAATATTCCAGGGAATAAAATAGTTATAGGCTTTGTAGGCAGGATAACCAAGGAAAAAGGACTGGATGTTCTAATTACCGCCGTGGAAAAATACCTTCCCAAAACAACAGTCGATAATGTGCATTTGGTGTTTTTGGGAGATTATTGGTTTGAATCCGATAAAATATGGTTAAAGGAAATTATTGACAATTCAATTTTACAAAATTCAATTAGTATAGTGCCTTTTCAAGACCCGAAACCATTCTACGAACTGTTCCATATTTTTGTGCTTCCCTCAAAATCGGAAGCTTTTGGCTTGGTATCCATAGAAGCCATGATGAGCAACTGTTGCACTATTAGAACCGACACAAATGGAGCTCTGGACCAGATTGAAGATGGAAAGGATGGGTATATCTTTGCCAACGGCAATGCCAAAGAATTAGGGGATATCCTTTTAAACGTAATAGAAAATAAGGAACTAAGGGATACCATTGCAACTAATGGAAGGCGGAAAGCATTGGAAAATTTCACGATTGAGGCCATGACAATAAAGACCTTGAGCATTTATAATAAAATGATTTAACATATTTGGATACATGCTAAATATTATTACAGAGAAGAACGATTGGGAAAAAGTAATGGATCAGCTAGGTGTTTTTGACTTTTACCACACTTATGACTATCATCATCTATCCAAAAACGATGGAGAGAAACCTTTGCTTTTGGTATATACCAAAGATAATCTTATCATAGCCCTTCCGCTACTGATTCGTCAAATATTTAATACAGACTATTTCGACGCTACTTCTGTCTATGGATATGTTGGTCCACTAAGTAACAATACTACAGAAAACCAAGAATTTAAAGAGTATCAAAGTTGTCTTAACGAGTATTTTAAAAGCAACAACATCATTTCAGTATTTTCTCGTCTTAATCCGTATATCCCACAACAGTTGGAAATACTGTCCGGTATAGGTGAGGTTAAGTCCATTGGGAATATAGTAAACATAGACCTTACCCAAAGCTTGGAAGTGCAGCGGTCCGCCTACAGAAGGGATACCCGTAGTAGAATTAATAAGGCCAGACGATTATGTTCCGTAAGGAAAGCTGAGAGTACTGAGGACATTAAGAGTTTTATAGATATCTATTTGGAGACCATGAGGAAATTGGACGCCAATACTTCCTACTTCTTCGACGAAGATTATTTTTTTAACTTCTTGCAATGCAAAGGATTCAAGACAGATATTCTTTTGGCTATTCACAATGAAACTAATAACGTGATTGCAGGATCCATGTTCGTTAAAACAAACAATATAATTCAATATCACCTTTCCGGCACCAAAACCGAGTATTTAAACATTGCGCCTTCTAGGTTATTATTGGACGAAATGCGGCTTCTTGGTTCCGAAGAAAAGTACACCTATTTTAATCTTGGAGGCGGCTATCACAGCAAGGAAGATGCATTATTTAATTTTAAGTCCTCCTTTTCCAATGACATAAAACTGTTTAGTGTTTGGAAAGTAATAGTGGACGAGAATATTTATGGCCAACTACAGAAAGATGCCAATATAAGTGAAACCGACTTTTTTCCGGCTTATAGAGCCAATAATTAAGAATCTAAAAAATACCTAAATGATCATTTTTATTGTACCAATTAAAAGTGCCCAGATTTCCTCTAATTGGGAAGTGTTTTCCATTTTAGTGGAAAGGACCATGAAATCTATTTGCCAACAGACTAGTGACGACTTCAAGGTAGTAGCCGTATGTCATGAAATCCCAAAACTTAATTATCAACATCCCTCGCTAGAATTCATACAAGTTGATTTTGATCCCCCAACTCCTGAAAACATACAAAAACTTCAGTCCGATGATCCGCTGAACTACAGAAATGCTGCCAAGGAAGCCGACAAAGCGAAAAAAATAATGTTCGGAATAGAATATTCCAATAAATATAAGGCATCACATTTTATGGTAGTGGATGCCGACGATTGTATTAGTAACAATATTGCAAAATTCGTTAAAGAGGACAGCAGTAATGTGCCTGGGTGGTTTTTTAAAAAAGGATATATTTATAACGAGGGCAGCAATTTGATATTTCTAAACAAAAACACATTTAACGTATTGTGCGGGACCTGTATAGTTATAAGATCGGAATATGTAGGTCAATTGCTACAGGAAAAGCCGTACCCACTCTTTAATCATGATTTTACCACACTGAGTACTGGTGAAAAGATGCAACCATTACCATTTCCCGGGGCCATTTACAGCATTGGGAATACAGAAAATTATTGTAGCACCCCAGAGGCTGTAAAAAAGATGAACTCCTACAGCTTCCTTACAAAGGACTTCTTCGAAAACATTATCCGAAAATTAATGAAGTACAGGCTTAAGTTTGTGACAAAAGGACTCCGTAAGGAATTTGGTTTAACCAAATTGGATTTTACCTCGGTCTTTAATAAATAAATGCCGCAATTGCACAACAAGTACATTTTGTATAAATAATACTCTGATAAGTGATCGAAATCATTATAAATAAGAACCAATGGGATGCCGTTCTAAAGACGGTAGATGTCTTTGATTTTTATCATACCTATGATTATCACCACATATCCAAGAAAGAAGGAGAACATCCTATTTTAATTAAATATTCGGAAAAAGGTGTTGTCATTGCTCTCCCGTTTCTACTACGCAAGGTTCCGGAGTCCAAATTTCAGGATTTCACATCCGTATATGGATATGCGGGGCCCATAACTAAAGGAATTGATGAAAATTTTAACAATTCCGAATTTTTGAAAGAGTTCAAGAATTATTTAGTAAATAATAATATTATTTCAGTCTTTTCGAGATTAAATCCCTTCATCCCTTTTCAAAACATCTGTTTACAAGGTTTTGGTGAAATATCTGCCTTGAGCCACATTGTAAATATTGATATAACCAGGAATTTAGAAGAACAAAAACATTCTTATCACAAAAGATTAAGGACCCATATCAACAAAGCTCGCAGGGAATGCTATGTGAAATCTGCAGAAACCAAGGAGGAAGTATTGGAATACATTGATCTCTATTATGCCAATATGGAAAGGGTAAATGCAAAAAAAGACTATTTTTTTGACCATGAATATTTTTTTCAACTCTTAGATTCAAAAGATTTTAATACAAGGATACTTTTGGCCATTGAAAAGGAAACCCAAAATATTATTGCAGGTGCTATGTTTATTGAGACCAATAAAATAGTCCAATATCACCTGTCCGGATCCGACTTCGCATATCTAAACCTGTTTCCGATAAAGTTATTAATTGATGAAATGCGTATTATTGCCAGCAACAAAAATTATAAGTTCTTTAATCTTGGTGGCGGGGTAGGTAGTAAAGAGGACTCTCTATTTCATTTTAAATCCAGTTTTTCCCAAGACTTTAAGAATTTTACTATTTGGAAATGTGTAAGCGATATTGAAAAGTATGAAGCTTTAATTGTGGAAAAAATGAAGCCAAACTGTGATAATTTTGTAAAAAATTGCACCTATTTCTTTCCCTGTTACCGGTGTAAGTCTTAAATAATATATTATGAACAGAAATCCGTTTTCTTCGAAAACGTATACCAGTACTTGGCTTAGACATTTCTATTCAAACGGCCGTGAAATTTCCTTTCCTTTTTTGAACGGAACTTCATTCTATAAACTTCCTTTTTTTCCTTTATATATGAACGTAGGAAGGAATCTTACTAAAGGCATAAGCTATACATTTTCAAAAGAAAGCTTAACAAAGGAAGCCAAAAATAAAGTACTGCTCATCTATGATGTTCCAGAATATATGAACAAATCCCAAGGCATTGACATTAACAAAAAATATGCCCTGGATAGCATTACCCAATATCCTGGTTTTTTAATAGACCTAAAGTCTTTCCAGGACATCAATAATTATATGTCTGCAACCTTTAGTAAAAGCAGTAGGTACAAGCTAAATAAATATAAAAAAAAATTAGAGTCTTGTTTCAACATTAAATACAAGATGTATCATGGACATATCAACAAAGATGAGTACGATCATATTTTTGATGAGTTTGAGAAATTATTGAGAAAAAGATTTTTACAAAAAGAAATAACCAATAACAATTTGGACCCAAAGGAATGGAACTTTTATAAAGACGTAACTTACCCAATGATCTTAGAGAACGATGCCACCTTGTTCGTAACCTATAATGAAAATCAAATTATTGGTGTAACCCTAAATTATATTCATAGCAATACCCTAATTGATGCCATAACTGTTTTTGATGTTGACTACTCCAAATTTAATTTGGGCTCCGTAAACATCATGAAACTGATTGAATGGTGTTTGGAAAACAAATTTGACAAACTGGATTTTTCCAAAGGATACTTTGACTATAAAAAAAGATGGAGTAATCTAGAGTACAAATTTGAATACCACCTAATTTATAATAAAAATGCCATTCTTCCGAGAACTATTGCCTTTGTTATTAAAAATTACTTCAGAGCAAAACAGTATTTGCGGGATAAAAAATTAAATGATAGGATTCATAAAATTAAATTCTTACTTAATAAGAATTCCACAAAACAAAATGTGCAACTCGGATTTACATTTGAAGAGTTGACCGAACTTTCCACCAACCATGAATTAAAGGAAATCTTTTTGTCAACAGAAAAAAACCACTCGCTAAAAACAGCCCTTTTCGAATACTTATATCTCAATAACGAATCTATAAGCAACCTAAGGACATTTAAGGTCTTCAATACTGAAGATACCTATATATTTCAAACTGAAAGTAAGACAACAAAAGTACAACTGGAACGTTAAAATACAGCAATGACCCATAAAGTGCTTTCAATTATTTTTAAGCTTATTATACTAAAATACAAAGGGTTAACAATCCTATTGAGCGTTAACAAGTATTAGGTTACCACTCTATACCCACGCGATCCCTCTAATACTTCTAATATGCTATTTTATGAAAATATTTGAAACAAATTAGTAAAAAATAAAAAAATGGATACTATAACCCGGACAAAATCTAGTCGAAACGAGGAAGTGATTTCAAAATTAGGTTTCCTATATTCCATTTTTGTCGAAAACCATATTCCTCCCTACTATCAAGAAGCCATTGTTAATACGCTTGATAACAATCGTATAACATTACCTGCAGGACAATCACCTATAAAAGGAAATAGTAGTGTAGTTCTGGTTCCTAATATACCTGACTATTTAAATGTGTCCTTAAACCTTGGAGAAGCCGGTATGAAGTGTAAAAAGGCTAGTCAATATCAAGGATTTTTGGTGCATTTAAAAGACGGTATAGACAGCAAGACTTATCTTTCAGAACAGTTGAGTAAAAGGAATATAAAGAATTTATACGCCAAACAACGAAAATTAGAAGCAGGGCATAAAATTTCATATATCTTTCATTACGGCGATATCTCAAAAGAACATTATGATTTTCTTTTTACAGAATTTTACACCATGCTTAAAAGGAGATTTTTGGAAAAAAAAATGTACAACAACAATTTGCTAAATTGGAAATTTTATTATGATTTGGCTTACCCAATGATATTGGAAAAAAAAGCTTCCTTATTCGTTATTTATGATGGGGAAAAACCTATTACCCTGACTTTAAACTTTCATTTAAAGGATATTGTTTTCAGTTATATTCAAACGTATGACATAGACTATTCCCATTACAACATGGGAGATATTAGTATGGTAAAACATATAGAATGGTGCCAAAAGAATGAATTTTCGGTTTTTGATCTTGCCATGGGACAAACAGATTACAAATTAAAGTGGTGCAATCATGTTTATAATTTTGAACATCACCTTTTTTTTAATCCCGGATCAGCTTATTCCAGTTTGAAATCTTACCTCCTATCCCAAAAATTACGTTTAAGACAATATCTAAGGGACAAGGATATTATTGGCAAGAGGTTTCAAATGGACAAATTTTTATTTAAAAGACGGGTTAAAAGATTGAACAATTTTAATTGGAAGGAATCTTAGGTCAACTTACCTATTTATGCTATACTGAGTTATTAAATTGGATTTAATATTGCCTGAGGATATGACTTCTTTTAAAATAAAAAAATTAAATTTCTTGACCATTTTTTTGGAGAACAGGTCCTTAAATTCCTTTTATTCCTGCATAACCAATGTTTTTTCCGGGCAGGTTGAGTTCCTGAATAATTCTGCAACCCAGCCTCCTAAAAATATAATACTTGTTAAAGATGTTCCGGATTATCTGGATGCACAACTTAATGAGGACTATGGTTGGAAAATAAAAAAATTGAAAACATTTAAAGGAAGTCTAATAAATTTAAATAACTACAAAGACGAAACTGATTATTTATTAAAAACTTTTAGCACTAGTAGAAGGTCTAAATTTAGAACCAATCAGAAACGACTCGAGAAATGTTTTAATATTTCATATAAAACCTACTATGGACACATTGAAAAAAATGAGTACGAGTACTTGTTCGATAATTTTCTTGAATTAATAAATCGCAGGTTCGACCAAAAACAGCTCATAAACGATGATTTAGTACGATGGAAAGTATACCGTGATATAGCCTACCCATTAATCCTAAATAAGGAAGCCTGTTTATTCGTAATTTACGACGGGGACAAACCTATTAGTATAAGCTTTAATCCCATTCATGGGAAGACCATTTTTGGCTATATACGTGGATATGATATTGATTATGGAAAATTTTATATCGGTTTTACGGACATCATCATTCAACTAAAATGGTGCTTTGAAAACAATATTACCACATTTGACCTTTTGAAAGGAGAATATGAGTATAAATCCCAGTGGACAGATACCGAATATTATTTTGAAAAGCACATTATATTTAATTCATCCTTCTTATTTCCAGACCTATGGGCTAAAATGATTATTTTCAAAATCAAAACCATGTACCTTTTAATAAACCTCTTGAAAAAATGGAAGTTGCACCTTGTATATGGAAAAATTAAATCCTATTTGAGACGACCGAACATTGATTCTAAAAAAACTATATCCAAATTCGAAATATGTATAGAAAACGATCCTGAGTTACCCAAAGCAAGTGCTTTTATGAAAATGGACATTTCCGATAAAAGACTAGAGCAGGTTAAAATGTACATATACAATTTTTTATATCAAAATCAAGAATCAATTAACGATATAGTCGTTTTAAACCTAATAGATTCTCAAAATACCTTTCTCATCAAAGGGACAAACAATAGTCAAAAAATTACGGTAAATTAAATAAGCCATTTGTATGATTCCTTCGAAACCTGCAACAAACCTTGAACAGCTTCATTTTTTTGAACTTTTTTTGGCCAAACGGAATTTAGAACCCTTCTATACCAGAATATACAATTCATTTTCAAAGAAAATTATTTACGACAGGTCTATCCCCCAAAAAAACTACCTCAGTAAAAAAACTATCATCATAAAGGATGTTCCCGACTATTTGGAGGTTGAGATTCCAAATGAAAATAATAGTCTAAAAATAAAAAAAGTCAGCACCTATGAGGGATATGCCATTAATATTCAACCTTATATCCACATCAATGAATACTTATCCGAAAACTTTGGAAAAGCAAGCAGATCAAAGTTAAGGCGATATCAAAATAGATTGGAAAATTGCTTTAACATTTCTTATAAAATGTATTATGGTGAAATAGCGAAAGATGAATTTTCTTTTCTTTTTAATGAATTAAGGAGTATGCTTGAAAAACGCTTTACCCAAAAAAAAGAAGATAACTATGAACTACAGAATTGGGAAAAGTACCAAAATCTAATATTCCCATTGATAAATGATAAAAAGGCTTCCATATTTGTAATCTACGACGGCCGAAAACCAATTGATATTTGCGTTAACTTAATCTATGACAAGATAGTCTACTCCAGCCTCAGTAGTTATGATATTAATTATGCTGCCTTCAGCATGGGCTCAATAGATATGATAAAGCTTATAGAATGGTGTATTGAAAACAAATTTGAAACCATAGATCTGCTTAAGGGGTATTATTATTACAAACAAAAATGGATCAACAAAATCTACGGTTATCAAAATCATTTTATTTACGATACCACGTCTTTAGGAACGGCATTCTATGCCAATTTTAAAGCATTATCCTCCAAATACTTCTATCTTTTATTTCAATTATTCAAACGATGGAAATTTGATGAATTCTACCACAATTATAAACGAAAAATTTATAAACCCGATTTACCAGAAGTGGACTTAAACCAACCAAAAAGCTCACGGTATATTCAAGATAAAGAAATCCCAACAGAATATGATTTGAATGAAATTAATTTGGACAATCCAAAATATAATTATCTTAAAAAAACTCTTTACGATTTTTTATATACAAGCCACGAGTCAATAAATACGGTAAAAATATTAGAACTAAAAAATTTCAAAAGCTCTTTTATTTTTAAGGGAAAATTAAAAAATATCGAGGTCGTTTTCACGGACCAAGCCGGTAAATAGAAAATAAGATTTATGAGGATAAAAAAAATCGACTTATTTGCAGAATTGTTCGAAAAGGAAAATGGCCTTCCTGAAATTTTTGCAGGCATGGAATTCGACACAAATAATATTGCCAAGTATTCCCCTTCTATCAAAAAAAAATTTTCCACAGGTTACTACCTTAAATTTGTACCGGACTATTTGGTGTTTCCTTTGGTAGACGAATCTCTTTTTCTTTACAAAAAATTAATCCACGTAAAAGGTTATTCAATTAAACTTGATGATGTTACCGATGTTAATAGTTATATAAAAACTCAATTCAAATCCAATGCCAAAACAATTAATAGGTATGTAAATCGACTGGAATCCTGCTTCAACATAGAATATAAAATGTTCTACGGTGAGATTGACGAGGATAATTATAACTTTATAATGGATTCATTGTTCTTTATGATGCGAAAAAGATTTAGTCAACTTCAAGTTAACAATGAAAGTGAAGCAAAATGGGAACATACTAGGGCAATACTTTATGACCTAATTCAATTAAAAAGGGCCTCCTTATTTGTCATCTATGCCGATTCAAAACCTATAGAAATTTCCATCAATTATCATCTTAAAGGTATCCTTTTCAGTTCTATATCATCATATGATATTGACTATTCCAAATTTGGACTTGGTCATGTTGAAATAGTAAAGCAATTGGAATGGTGTCTGGCAAATAACCATAAGATTTTTGAAATGGGCAGGGGAGATTTGGATTATAAACGCCGTTGGAGCAACCAGATTTATAATTTTGAACATCATATTGTATATCTGAAAGATTCGTTCTATGGAAGATTATGGAGCATAAAGGAAGTGGGGTTGAATCGACTTAAAGCCTACCTGAAATCGAAAAATATAGATCTCATTTTAAAAAACATAAAAGATAAGTTATCGCCCAAATGTGATAAAAATGGTTTTATAGAGTATAAAGTTGAAACATTAAATACTAATTTTTCGGAGATAAATATCCCGCCTATTGATCTTGACCAAGAAGCCCATGCACATCTAAAAAAATATGTTTACGACTTTTTATATTCCAATATAGAGCATATCTCACAAATAAAAATTTTTTGCCTGGAAGAAGGAAAAGCTTACATCATAAAAGGCGAGAAAACAAGTGTGAAAATCTATTTGGAAAACTAAATTATAAATAATTACTGATGCCAAAATATGCCTTGGATTTTTATTTTGACCTTTTCGAGAAAGGAATATTTCCGGAGGTGGTAGATAATGTTTTGTATTCCAGTGACAATAGTAAAATGCAAAGACCTCAAAAAAGTCCTACTGCCACTATGTTGCAAATGAACGGTTTGTTTTACCTAAATAATGTCCCAGATTATCTTGACCTAAAACTTAAACCAGGATACAAATCCAAAACATTCCCATTAGCGAAGGGATTTATGGCCGATTTAAGCGGTTACATGAATTTTTCTGATTATTTGAAAAATAACTTAAAGCCTAGACTAAGAACAGCGGTCAAAAGCAGCATTAGGCGCTTGGAGCTTAGTTTCAACATAACATATAGAGTTTTTTATGGTGAAATTAGTCAAGAGGAATATGATTCTTTGGTGAATAGCCTATATCACTTTATCCTAAGAAGGTTTGATGAACTTAAGGAAGAAAATGCAAGGATTAATGAATGGGAAAGATTTCACCAACTTTTCCTGCCATTGATCAGACAAAAAAAGGCGTCACTATTTGTTATTTATAATGATGGGAAACCTATAAATATATCGCTGAACTATCATTACGATAAGATTTTCTTTTATGCCATACCTGGATTTGATATTGATTATTCAAAATTTGGATTGGGACATATTATGCTTTACAAACAAATTGAATGGTGTTTCCAGAATAATTACAAACATTTTGATATGAGCATGGGAGATCTGGATTACAAAAGACAGTGGTGCACGAATGACTATTATTTTGAACGTCATTTAATTTACCTACCTAAATCCCTAAATCAGTCAATTCTGGCACAATTGGTAGTATTTAGTACAAAAATGAAACTTTATTTGAAGTCCAAAAATATTCATTTGATATATCTTCGATTGATTCGGCTATTAAAAGGTAAGAAGCCGATACCCGAACAGGAAACAACAACCGAATTGGGTAATATTCAAGCATATACAACACCATTGGAAAGTGTTGAATTGAAAGAATATATCCTGTGTGAAATCGATTTCAAAAACGAAAAATACTCTTTTCTTTTAAGGCATTTATATGATTATTTATTCACCCACCAATTACCTATAAATGACTTTATAGTGTACGAAATTAAGCCCAATAAGGAATATATCATTAATGGCCCCACAACTAAGCTCAAATTAGTTCTATCGGCAACCCGACCCGGTGACCAATAATTCCTTAAACAGAAATCATTAGCCTCCAGAAACCTCGGAATGGTCCTAAAGCAAAAATCCGACATTTGAAAAAATAAAACATCAAGAACCAGACCCTAATTAATTGACAGCTAAACAAATAGTACTTAATCGATTATTTAATTTTTATTCCATAAGATTTCCTAAATTTATATTATTCTAAATACTAATTATTAGAAAATGAATATTGTAAACGATATTTTAAACCGAAGTACTCCTATTGAAACCCTGGAATCAATAGACTATAATACTTTAAAAAATAATTATATAAATAAAAAAAAGCCTGTAGTAATTAAGGGTTTTGCTAGAAATTGGGGAGCTACAAAAAAATGGAATTTAGACTATTTTTTGGATCTTGAAGACGATAAGGATATTACCCTACTTTCCGGAAATTTCATTCAAGACGATAACCGTTATAAAAAATCAACCTTTAGAGATTATATATTGAAATTGAAGGATGCTGAAGTAAATCAACAAGCTGTAAAGGATTATCTGACTACCTTGGATATCTTTAACTACTTTCCCCATCTAAATGGTGATACCGATTTTTCAATTTTTGAAAAGTGCACTGCCGTAAACGATGTAACGGCTTGGATTGGTCCGAAAGGGACCATATCAGGTTTTCATAATGACACAGGAAAGAATTTATATGCCCAAATAAAGGGAAAGAAAATGTTTATCCTTTCCTCCACAAAATACAATCAACATTTATATCCCAGTGATAAATACATTAATGGTGCAGTTGCAAGCCAAGTGGACATAAATAATTTTTCCTCCGAAAAATTCCCCAAATTTATGGATGCGGAGTTTAAGAGCGTTATTCTAGAACCAGGCGATGCTCTTTATGTTCCTTCCATGTGGTGGCATTATGTCCAGTCCTTTGATACCTCTATAAGTATCAGTAATTTTGGTTATTCCCAGATAGAATTATTTTCCTTGAGAGTCCTCAATTTTTTACACAGGCGGGGTTTTTATAAATCAAAAAATTGTTTTTGCTGTAATAAATAATACAAAGTAGTTCGGTTATTAAAACTAATAGTATGTGAGTGCCAATTAGATTAGCATAGATAAGATTTACCTGAAACCATTGGCTATAAATATTAGAATTAACCAACTCAACATGCATTTAATTAATCTATATTCATTAGCACAAGGATAATATTACTATTTCCAAATCGTTTTATGAAGACCGTATTGATTTAATCTATTTCAATGTTGCATTATTTTTTAAGTTTTGGTGTTCTAAATTTCAACAATTAATCCAATTAAAAATAGGGTCGTAAAAAAACATAATACCCCTAAATGTTTCTATAACCCTTTTAATCTCCATTTTACAAATTCATGGTAAAAGTAAGACTAGAGCTTTTCTCAACCATTTTCGACAAACAAACCGTACCGGATTTCTATTCAAGTATAAGTTATGCAGATAATCTTATTGTTAATAAGCCAAGCACCTGTTCCTTTAATGGTAGCAAAGTGTATTCTGTAAACTTAGTACCTAGCTACATGAGTTGCAAGCTTTGTGACGAGCATTTATTCAATAGTAAAAAAATATCACAGCATAATTGGGGCTATGCCATTTTTTTAAATTCCGATTCAAATGCCGCTGGGTACTTGAAAAATAAATTCAATTCCAACTTTAGAACCAACCTAAACAGAAGTATTAGGCGCTTAGAGACATGTTTTGACATCCAATACAAAATGTATCATGGCGAAATTGCACTACATGACTACGAAGCCCTGATGGAATCATTACGAGTCATGCTGGTAAACAGATTCAGAGCCATAAATGAACCTAATAATAATCTACCTAAATGGAAAGATATTTGTGCGGAAACCTTTCCCTTGATCAACCAAAAAAAAGCGTCATTGTTTGTAATATATCATGGTGATAGACCCATTGAAATATCACTAAATTATCATTTGGACAAAATTTTATTCAGCTCCATTTCATCCTATGACTTGGACTATTCCAAATTCGGCTTGGGTCATATTGAAATTTATAAACAATTAGAATGGTGTTATTTAAACAATTACAATGTTTTTGAAATGGGTGTGGGCGGTATGGATTATAAACGGAGATGGAGCAATAACATATACAATTATGAACACCATATTTACTACAATAAATCTTTTTTAGCCAATTGTTATGCCTTCTTTGAAATCTCGAAAATAAAATTAAAAGAGTACCTAAAGTCCAAACAAATTCCTTTATACATTCAAAAGGTCAAATCCGCTCTTAGCCCTAGCAAAAATATAGATGATAAATCGGCAGGAGTGGTGAAAATAGAACAATTGGAGGCCAACGAAATACATAAGGACTTGATAAAGATAAATCTTGAAAATGAAGGTTTCTATCATCTAAGGAAACACGTTTACGACTTTATGTACAGTAATCCCGAAAATATAGCCAATGTTGGAATTTTTCAAATTAATGGTACAAACAGCTTTGTCATAAAAGGTTCTGATAAGCAAATCAAGGTCACTCTTTAGTATATCAAAAAAAACAATTTAATTTCTTTTCCCTAAAATAGCAAACTTCTTTTAAGACTATTACCATAAGAGTTTGAACTTGCAACAAAAAACGGGACAAAAAGTTAAGCTACATTTTTAAATTGCATTATTTGTTCAAATTCTAGTATTGTGCGGTTACCCAGAGCTG
>NZ_JALKBB010000038.1:0-48970 GCF_023016025.1 Arenibacter sp. S6351L
ATATAAAGGTGGCCTTCGACCTGGTACAGGGGCTCAGGAACATATTCAATACGGCAACTTCTATACAAACAGCATATACAAAGCTGGCACATTGGTACAAAGACGTAGAGAACACAGGCTTTAGGGCCTTCAATACTATTGCTAATACCATATCGCTCAATTATAGGTCGATCCTGAACTATTTTATAAACAGGAGTACAAATGCTTCAGCAGAATCCTTTAATGCCAAAGTAAAGGCTTTTAGAGCGCAATTCAGAGGAGTCAAAAACGTAGAATTCTTCCTTTATAGATTGACCACAATATTTGCATAAACACAACAATTGTTCTTGATCCCTAATATTCCTTCTGGTAATATTAAACTTAACAAGGATAACTCAGTGCCTTTATTCATCAATGTAATTTAAAGCACAAAGAAAATTATTTTTCTCTTCAGACCCAAGTTTTGTTCTTGATCCCTTTTGGACTTGATCCGAAAAAACCATAATAAATCTGCTAAATTGTTTTAGGTATGTTTTAGGAAGGAAATAAAAAAAGGGCTTCAATCTCTTGAAACCCTTGTCTTTCCTAGTAGCGGGAACTGGACTCGAACCAGTGACCTTCGGGTTATGAGCCTTGGGGGGAATGGTTGGATATGGTCTGATATGTAGTAAAAGCTAGTGTTTATGGGGGTTTGTATTTTATGTTAAAACATAAAAAACCACTAAAAAGCAGTAAATGTTTTACCTATGTTTTACCCTTTTTTGACTAGTTTTGTATATCTATAACTTAACAGTAAAGCTTATGGCGTCAGTAAAGATAGTACTTGTCAAGCATAAAAAGAAAAAAGATGGTTCAGTCCCTATTGCCGTTCGCTTCATAAAAAATCGTAAACCTAGTTATATTTTTACAGGGAATTACGTTCTTGAAAAGGATTGGAATCCTACAGAACGATGTATTAAAAAGTCGCATCCGAATTCTACAAGATTAAATAATTTACTGCAAAAAAAGTTGAGTGAGGCTCATGCAAGTCTCCTTGATGCGGAAACGAGCGACGATAGTTTATCAACTAAACAAATAACGAATAAAGTGAAGCGTAAGGGAAATAGAGTTTCATTTTTTGAAGTTGCAGCAGAACGAATTGAACGTAAGTATAAAGCTGGAACGTTTTCAGTTGCGAAATCAGAACTGTCTATTCTG
This sequence comes from Arenibacter sp. S6351L, assembly GCF_023016025.1. NCBI lineage: Bacteria > Pseudomonadati > Bacteroidota > Flavobacteriia > Flavobacteriales > Flavobacteriaceae > Arenibacter > Arenibacter sp. S6351L. The sequence goes on from NZ_JALKBB010000038.1 coordinate 1,177, forward strand.
TGCAACATAGAAGAGTTTTTAAATTTAAATTCCTGTGAGCCAATGGAATCTGTTATCGAGCAGATTAAGGAACGTCGTAAAAAAAGAATGGTTCACAGGCGTAAACCGGAAAATTCGATGATTAGTGGCATTAAAGCTTTTGCCAAGAAGAAAACACTTTCCTTTGAGGAAATCGACACGGCTTTTTTGAATAAATATAAATCCTTTTGTGCTGCATATTTGGGTCAAAAAACACGCACGATTACAAATCAATTGATTTTTATTCGCACCCTTTTTAATCAAGTCATTACTGATGGTGAAGTTGATAGAAAGTATTATCCATTTGCAGGAGAGAAGGAAAAAATTAAAATTACCTCCGGCCATAAAATAGGATTGACAAAAGAAGAAGTCTTAATGATAGAAGATTTGAAATTGGAGGATCAAACAAGTATCTGGCATACCCGGAACGTATGGTTATTTTCTTTTTACTTTGCCGGAATCAGAGTATCTGACGTGTTAGAGATGAGATGGTCCGACTTTAAAGATGGGCGTCTGTTCTATACTATGAATAAAAATGAAAAACCGGTTAGCCTTAAAATACCTGAAAAAGCGAAGATAATTATTGAACTATATAAAAGGAAGCGCAAATCTTCGGATTATATCTTTCCGTTTTTGCACAATGTAAACCCAAAAAATGAATATGATAAATTTGTCAAAATCAGAAACGCAAGTAGGTTGTTCGATAAATATTTAAAGCGTATAGCAAAGCAGTGCGGTATCGAAAAGAACCTATCGAATCATATTGCCCGTCACAGTTTCGGGAATATTGCAGGGGATACCATTAGTCCTCATATGCTTCAAAAGTTATACCGTCATAGTGATCTTAAAACTACTATAGGGTACCAAGCGAACTTCATTCACAAGGAAGCTGATGATGCGTTGGATGCCGTTATTAATTTTTAAAAAAAATACTAATCTTCTAATTAATAGGAATCTAGTGCCATGAGGTGTGAGAGTGCTAGTCTGGAAGGTAGTCCAAGTTCCATAAATATTTAACAAAGCACTTCCAAGAGTTTGGAAACCAAAAGGCTTACAATTGGCTCACTTTCGTTTTTTATCACTGGAAAATGAAGAATATGAAATGCTGTGAGTGTAAGTGTATGTCTCTTATAATCAATATTTTACATTAGTTCTATTTCTTATGTGCTTTTGAGTTTGATAATAAAAAAGCAGGGGGCCATTTATTCCATACAAGTTGTGCCTGCGATAGCAATTGGAATATAAACTTAAGGGAGAAAGTACATTCATTTTCAGGTGCTGATAGAAACTCAATATGTTTGTCCCGGGGTTTTTATTATATTTTGATGAAGAAAGGCACAGTAGGAGGAAGGAAAGTATTTCAGGTTATGCAATGATTATTTTGAATACAATAATTACCTATTGATTATAATAGAAGGTTCCGAATGTTTGAAAGACAACTGAAAAAGAAGACAATTTTCTTAATAGTGGAAGAATTCTTTTGTCTCTCGTAATAGTGTGTAAAAAGTCCTTACTTGCTATACAAAATTAAAATTTTCCTTGTGCAGATTTAATGATATTTCTTTCATTATCTACCCAGTTTTCTTTGTAGTAGGACATAACTTTAAACTCGTCCTTAAGCTCGGTCATTTTAGCTATCATCCTATCTTTCATTTTTTTGTGGATTTCAACATAAAAAAAATTGTTCGCCAAATTTTTTGTCTGTTGTGGATCCTTGAGATTATCAAAAAGCAGCTCCTTACCATCTATTAGATATTTAGCATAAGTAAAACGTTTATCTCTTATGGCACGCCATTCATGACCATCTTTCCATAAATAGGTATGCCCCATTCCTTGTAAAAAAGCGTATTCTGGTTCTTTTCCTACTTTACCTAAACACGTTGCACTTAAATCCATACCTTCTACCGAAATAGGAGAAGGCAAACCAGCCAAACCTAATATAGTAGGCATCAAATCAGGCGTATTTATGGCTGCCTCTGACTCTAAACCTGCGGGGATTTTACCCGGCCACCTAAATAACAAGGGAATGCGTGCTGCACTTTCGTAAAATGTCAATTTAAACACTCGACCATTTTCACCGAACATTTCACCATGATCCGCAGAAAATATTACTATGGTTTCCTCGTCAATGTCAAGTTCTTTTAATTTTGCCATGAGACGTCCCATATAAACGTCTATACTGGCAACCATCGCATAATAAACTCTTTGTTGTTCTGGAATATTTTCTTTCCAATAATTCAACCATTCATCGGGGTTGGTATTTCTGTCCATATAGGGATCAGGAGTATCCTGCCAATTATCCGGCAACTTGAATTCCACATCCTTAAACAGATTATAGAACTCTTCGGGAACATTTGATTTTACCCATGGGTCGTGTGGTACGCCAATATTCAAAAACATTGCAAAAGGGGCGTTGTTTTTAGATTTCTTCTTCACAAAATCTATAGCCATATCAAACTGGGCTTCCGGCTCGTACTCTTTATTATAAGTTTTTCTTTCCGGAGTATCTTCATAATAATACCCTTTGTAATTTGAATGATTAAAATTGTATGCCGCCCAATACCCATCGAATCCCATCCTATATGGTCCAGGTGGAACATATGAGGTTTCAAATTCTCCGTGATGTCCTGCAATATTGGACCACATATGCCATTTGCCGATATATCCTGTATCATAACCATTTTCCGATAGTACATGAGCGATAGTCTTATGGTTTGGATTCATACGAATTTCATTTGTAACCATCCCTGTACTAGTTGAGTATTTTCCTGTTATTAAGGACGCCCTATGTGCCGAGCAAACAGGGGTAACCGAAACACAATTTTTAAAATTCAATCCTTCTGCTGCCATTTTATCTAGGTTTGGTGTAATGGCATTATAGTTGCCAGTATATCCCATCATATCATGACGGAGTTGATCGGCCATTACATAGATGATATTTGGTTTTTTGGTAGTAGATGTTTGGCCAAAAACCATCATACTGCACAATAGAAAAGGAACAAAATGTAATCTCATTTTATTTTTTGCAAACCTATATTTTATGATATCGCTTAACATAATTTCTGGCGTTTATTTTTTTAATTTAAAGTTTAAATACTGTATATTATCGGTCTTTTTTATGAGCTTGAAGCCTTTTTTGAATATCTTCTTGCGTGGGCAAGTTTCGTGTTTTTGGATAAGGGGTTCCAATTAATGGCAACGAATCATTCTGTTGTAGGTTCATTTTATCGAGTAATTTCTTAAGCTCTTTTTGATCCATTTCATATTTGGGATTTCCAGCCAAATTATGTTGTTCTAATGGGTCAGTGCTTAAGTCAAAAAATTCAAATTCTGGACGTATATGATATTTATCAATAATCGCCTTGGCCACCGAGTCAATTGCGGCTATTTCCTCCCATGAATCCCAATAGGCTCCAGCACCGTTTTTGCGTAGAATGTCAGAATGGTTAGTGTGGTAATAATTGGGGAAAAGATTATGAATGTATTTAAATCTTTTAGTCCTTACACTTCGCATGGGATATACATTAAAATGGCCGTCTCCTGAATGAGTGGTATAAATAAAATCACGATGATTCAATTTGGGATTTTTTAAGACCTTTAGAAATGATTTTCCATCCAATTTATCGGGAACATTTCCTCCTGCCAAATCAATTAAAGTCGGGAAAATATCTACCCAACTTATTAGAGCGTCTGTTCTTTCCGAACGCTCCATTTTTTTGGGCCATGATACCACCAACGGGACATGAGTTCCGTAGTCATATAAATTCCATTTGCCGAATGGCCATTGGCTACCATGGTCACCAGAAAACAGAAATAAATAGTCATCACCGAACATATCTTTTATTAGAGTTAGGATTTCTCCCAAATCTTTATCCATTCCTTGGATATCGGTGGCGTATCTTGCCCAATGCTCATTGGTTTCCTGACTCTTCAATAGGAAGGCCGGTAAGGAAACCGAGTCGATGGGATATTTCGAACTCTTAATCCATGGCACATGGGGTCTACGATCCCCCACTAAGAGACAGATTGGTTTTATATTCCTTCTATTTTTAAAAAACAGTCGTACTTGATCTGGAAGGTTTACGGATTCCTTACTGAAATGGTCAAAACCGTAATCCTCGGCCTTTTGCTTGTCAAAACCATGTCCCACCTTGCCAAAACTTATAACCTCATAGCCAATTTCTCTAAGTAAATTCGGCAATTTCATTGTTTCTTCCCTAGGATAGGTATGATTAGCCATAGCTCCGTTTCGAGCTGGATACAATCCTGTCAACAAAGCGCCACGACTGGGAGCACAAGATGGGGAGGCCACGAAGGCTCTATTGAAAGTCAATCCTTCCGAAGCTAATTTTTCGATATTTTGAACTTTAACGCCATTATGATTATAAAGTGAAATATCCGAAGCGCTTAGATCATCGCTGATATAAAAAACAATATTAGGCAATTCTATTTGTGCCGTAGATTTGCCCGGATATTCCTCTATATAACTCCACCCTAACAAAACCAAGACCAAAATTAAGACCATCGAACTCCATTTCTTCATAAATTATTCTTTTAAGACTAGAATTTATATCTCTTCAAGTGAGATAGATTCCACCAATCCATGAGAGCTACCTGAGGATTTTACCTATCTCTTTTCGTTTTTTTACCCCGCTGCACCAGGCTTACAAAATCTTCATAATATAGGGGGCTAGGTGTATAATCTCCGTTATTTTGTGGTATAAGTGATTGCTGATAAAATACAGGATTAATAAACCATGCCGGAGAATTAGGTGTCATATTTTTGGGACAGCTCTGTTGAAAAAGTGGATAAGTAGCTAGGACGACACCATACTTTCTAAAGCGATCATAGTAGGCTCTTAGATTATGTTCCGGAAACCAATCGAGCGTTTCAAAAAGATCCTTCCATTCTTCTGGGGATACTCTATTAGTATTAGCATGTCCAAACCATTGGTACAATTTCCAGTTTGGATTGTGTCCATATTTTCGGACAAATGCCTTGCCCTTTTTGTTGACTGTTATTGATTCAGATAATTTTGTTAGGTATAATCGATGAAACGAAAATTCAGGTACAATAATAGCCTTGTTTGGCATAATGCCTCTGACAAATTCAAATGACTGGTCAATCTGTAAGATATCTGAAATATGCAAGTGCACGGCCAATCCAGTAATTTTATCGTCATTATTGGCCAATTCTATCATTTTTCGTATCCCTATTTTTTGTTGTTCTTCCTTCATAAAAAGTCTTGGAAAAGAACCTATATAAATATTTGGCATATTTGAGCTATCCCTTTCCTTGAAATAAGGTTCTACCACTTCTGTCAGCTGCCTTTTCGTAAATCGTACCAAGGGAACAACTCCTTCTTCATTTTCCAATAAATCCTCAGGTAAGGTTTCTAAATTCGGTTCATTCCCTAGTTTGAAAATGTCAATATGTGGGCCCACAATTTGCAGAATCTTACGGGCGTACTCAAAGTATAGTTTCTCCTCTTCAGAATTAGGTTCTGGCAGACGTTTGTTGCGCATCTTAAAATCCCACCTAAATCCAAAGGCGATTTTATATCCTTTTTCCCCGGCCTGAATTACTTTCTGAAGTCCAGTGTCACTCTTAAGTTCTAATTCACCCTCTATATAATCAAAGATCCTTGGAGTGGTTCTGATCCATTCTACTTTTACCTTTTTCAGGTAGTCAAAATTGATAATCTCTGGGTTATGGTTGAAATTAGCTCCTATTTCCTGTGCCCTTGCAATAAGGCAAAGACCAAGAAAGACTACCGGTAACAAAAATTCTTTTCTTTTCATTTTGGGATATTTTAAAAAAGGTGTGGCAAGAACCACACCTTCTAAAACTAAACTAACTCACACTAATTCTAACTTAATTATTTTAATAGCCATCGTTTTGAACAATATTAGGGTTCGCATTAATCTCATCTTGGGGAATAGGCCATAATACATGATGTGGCTTTGCATTGTGCCCCCGTGCGACGGCACTAGAGATGAATTTTCCATGACGTACGAGGTCGTCCCTTCGCTTACCTTCAGCTACAAATTCCCATCCACGTTCATCCAAAATAAGATTGCGCAGTACCTCCTTGCTTGTGGCTTCTACAAAAGTGAGGTCAACCAAATCCGCCCTATTCCTAACTTGATTAATAAGATCCAAGGCCTCCTGTGTAGGTCCATTTAACTCGTTCAAAGCTTCCGCTCTGGAGAGTAATATGTCCGCATATCGTATAAAGGGCATGTCGGCCCCACAAAAATTACCGGTTTGGGCATTGTCGAAAAATTTCAAGCATCTGCTATTATCATTTTCAGCTCTTAGGTTAACAAGATTTCCTGCTCCATTAAAATACTCTTGAATAATGGTCTGTAAACGTGTATCGTTAGGATTATATGAATCCACAAAATCATCCTGTAAACGGTATTGGGTTGCCCAGTTCGCCATACTTGAGGTCCATTCAAATTCCGGAATATTGGGAGCAGTCCTAAAACCTGGAGGAAAAGCTCCATTCTGATAATTGGTGGCATTTCCTTGTACGTTTAACCTAGGATAAGCCACTACCATTTCCTTATTTTTCTCATTTTCGATAAAAAACAACTCCCTAAAAGAAGGGAACAACTCATAATAGTTCAAAGCTATTAATTGTTCAGAGGCGGAAATTACCTTGTCCCATTGTTTAGTCTCCAGGTAAAATTTGGTTAAAATCCCTAGTGCATGGCCTTTAGTCGCTCTGCCATATTGTGCTTCTTGGCCAGGATTTGGTAAATCGGTTATTACGGCCGTGAGCTCGGTTTCAATAAAGGACAGCATTTCTTCCTTGGTAGCTTTCGCCAAATTGGCCTCTTGCACATTTAGGTCACCAGTAGTGCGCAGTGGTACAGGACCAAAATAATTATAAAGCCATGCATAGGAACTTGCCCTTATATACCTTGCCTCTGCGATAATCAAAGTTTTAAATGAGGTATCTACCCCCTCAGCGTTATCGATATTATCTAAAATCACATTGGCATCTCGGATGGCCCTGTATTTTGGCAACCAAAAATCCCCATTTATCCATCCTGTAGAAGCATCCCAGGTAAAATTAATAAATAAGGATAAGGTCCTGTTTTCGCCTCCTCCAGTATTATATCCCATATCCGTGCAAACTTCAATAGGGTTTATTACCTGCTTATCAAATGTATTATCATAGTTATAGGCAGAATAAAGAACAGCTGTAAAACCAGATTCGCTCTGCAGAACATTGCTACTAGAAAACTCTCCTGGAGGGGTAAGTTCTAGTTCATCGGTGCAACCGACCGCTCCTATAAGAGCCAAGGTTGCTAAAATCCGTCCAATTAATTTTCTTTTTTTCATTTTTTTCCGTTTAGTTTTTTTATATCAATTCAACTGATCTTTATGAATTAAAATTCAACATTTAGACCAAATAAATAGGTTCTTGAGAATGGGTAGGCATTGTAATCAATTCTAAGGTTGTTACTTCCGGCCGTGTTTGCCACTGGATCGACTCCCGAATAGTCAGTAATGGTTAGTAAGTTTTGCCCGGTTAAATAAACAGTCAGTCTACTAAACGCCTTCAATTTGTCCACAGGCACATCGTATGAAAGCTTTACCGATTGCAGGCGTATATAAGAGGCGTCCTCCACAGTTCGAGTATTCACTTCAGTTCCTCCCTGTGGATTTACAAAAGATGGATACCTGTTAGTAGGGTTACTCGGGGTCCAACGATTTAAATATGGCTCTGCAAACTTGTTTCTTCTAAAATTTATTGGAAAATAAGTGTCTACCAAATTATTGTTCAAGGTGCTTACACCTTCAACACCTTCCAAGAATGCACTCATACTTAGGTTTTTATACCTAAACGTATTTGTCCATCCCCAGTTGTAATCAGGAAAAGGTTTGCCTATTATAGTTTTGTCATCGGCATTTATTACACCGTCAGGGACCCCATCAGGTCCGCTGATATCCCTATATTTCAAATCACCAGGAGCAACACCTTCTATTGCCGAAAGATCATCATTGGTTTGCCAAACACCGTCAACAATAAAACCATAATAAGAGTTTAAGGGATCACCTGTCCGGGTAATGGTAGCACCATTTACAAACCCTAATCCACCTCTTATAATAGATTCGGCTTCCCCTATATCCAAGACATTATTTTTGATTGTAGTGATGTTAAAATTGGAATCCCAACTAAAATCTTTGCTTGATAAAATCTGTCCATTTAGTGTAAACTCAAATCCATAATTTTCCATGCTTCCAACGTTTTCGATCCTGCTGGTAAAACCAGTATTTGATGGTTTGGGAACATTAAGGAGAAGATCTTCAGTTTTTCTATGGTAATAATCCATTGTACCACTTAATCTATTATTGAACAGACCGAAATCGAACCCAACATCCAACTGATTGGCCGCTTCCCATTTTAGATCAGGATTTGGTATCCGTGAAGGCAGGATAGTTACAAAACGATCATCTCCGAATAAGACGGAGCCACCGGTGTCAAAGCTAGGTAGATAAAGGTAGTTAGCAATATTGGCGTTTCCAATACTACCATAACTGGCTCGGAGTTTTAGCTCTGACAGCACTTGGCTATTTTCTAAAAACGTCTCATTGTGCACTTTCCAAGCGATGGCTCCAGAAGGAAAATACCCCCATTTATTCTCTGGTCCAAATCTAGAGGATCCATCAGCTCTAACAGAACCCGTAAATAAATATTTATTATTCAATGAATAATTTATCCTCCCCAAATAAGATGCAAAGGTTGCTTCTTGCCGGCCACTTCCTAAATTATTAAGTGAAGGATCTCCACTGCCTATGGCATTTGTAGTCAAATCTGGTAGGGCGAATCCTCTTGCGTTTCCAGTAAAACTACTTGATCCGAAATGTTCATATGTAGCACCGAAAACTGCGTTCATTGTATCGTCCCCAAATTCCTCATTATAATTTAAAGTTCCTTCAGCAAGGTAATAGTCGCGTCTTCCCGTAAGTATAGAGGCTATACCTCCAGAACCAGCTCCCTCTATAGTCGTGGGGTCAACAAAAACGTCCTTGCGAGTATTATTGACGTCTCCTCCCAACCTAGCCTTTATGGACAAGGAGGGAACAAGAAAATATTCTCCATATATATTTCCATAGGTTCGAAAGGAATCTTGTGTAGCTTCCTCACCATTTAAAAGCGCCACTGGATTGTCTATTTGTGGCCCAACAAAAGCAGATTGTTGCAAATTACCTTCAGTATCATATATTGTAATCGTTGGGTCATAATTTATAGCGGAATACACAGCTCCTGCATTTTCATTGATCCCAACACCATTGGAAACGAAATCGTCAAAAATATATGATGAATTCAGGTTGATACCGAAAGCATATTTTTTGGCCTCCCTTACATCGATATTCACCCTGGCGTTATACCGCTGCATTCCTGAATTCTTGACCACACCATCCTGATCGAAATAATTTAGGGATGCATAATATGTAGCTTTCTCTGAACCACCTGAAACTGCGACATTATGACTTTGTAATAGGGCATCACGGTATAACTGTTCTTGCCATTCAGTTCCTGAACCCTGAATTTCAGTTACACGCTGACCTTCACTTCCACCGCCATCATCTATGATGGCGTTGAGCACATCGCGATATTCAGTAGGTGATAAAAGTTCAATTTGGTTAGCAACCGATTGCCAGCCTACATAGGTGTCGTAATTGACTTTCATTTTGCCAGCACTTCCGTTTTTAGTGGTAATCAAGACTACCCCATTAGACCCTCTGGCCCCGTAAATTGCCGTAGAAGATGCATCTTTTAATATTTCCACCGACTCAATATCCGCTGGGTTTAGGGTGTTCAGAGGATTACGAGGGTTTTGATTTCCTACAAAGCCGGCTCCAGACCCAGTGACCGGTGCAGCATTGTTCGAAGGCACACCGTCGATAACATAAAGTGGTTCATTTCCGGCATCTATGGAACTTGCTCCCCTTATGTTGACTGACATCGCACTTCCTGGTTCCCCACTTTTTTGATAAATCTGAACCCCCGCGGCCCTACCTTGTAGCGATTGTTCCAAAGATACATTGGCACCGGCATTTAAATCTTCCGCTTTTAAGGAAGTAACTGCCCCTGTAAGATCGCTTTTCTTTACACTACCGTAGCCAATAACAACTACCTCTTCCAAGGCCTGGGTATCTTCTGCCAAGGAAACATTCAAACTAATACGGCCATTAAGCTGTTGCTCCTGGGGCAGAAAACCGATATAACTAAATACCAAAGTTGCATTCGAAGGAACATTTTCAAGGTTGTAATTACCATCAAAATCTGTCTGTGTACCATTCGTCGTTCCCTTTACCACTACACTTGCCCCTGGTAAAGGTGCGTTATCCCCTGCGGAGGTCACTGTTCCAGAGACACTCTGGGCCGCCAATCCGGAAGAAAATAGAATCGAGAATAGGAGCTGCAAAAACCAAGATGGTTTTGAAATCCTTTGTTTACATTTTTTCATACTGCTGTTTTAAATTAGTTGGTTTACTTATTTCTAGTTAATATTAAATTGTTAACGCCAAGCCTTGAAAAAGATTCACTTAATCCGGTAGATTTCTTCGGATATCCTCTTTACGAGCCTTAATTAGGCGCTGGATATACCTCATATTTCTGGGCTAGATCCTCCCACTCCTTTTTCAATTCCTGTACTATTTTTGGATTCGATTCTGCCACATTGTTAATTTCCGTCCTATCTTTCGCCAAGTTGTACAATTCCCAAGGTCCGTTTTTTTCAAGGCGTACTAATTTCCAATCTTTCTTTCTTAATGCAGCAGCACCAAAATGTTCCCAGAAATAGACCTCCTGAGTACCTTCGGTGGATTTGCCCATCAGAATAGGCAACATACTCTTTCCTACTGTTGGTTTAATTACATGACCTTTGTAATTTTTTGGATACGATGTATTAGCCAGATCGATGCAAGTGGCCATAATATCTACCACATGGGCCGGATTATCCTTAACGATTCCTTTGTCTGTAACTTTGCTTGGCCAATGCACGATAAGCGGAGAATTAATTCCACCTTCGAACGACTTCGCCTTCCAAAAACGAAACGGCGTATTGATGGTGTGTGCCCATTCGGGGCCAATTCCAGAATGTACTGTCTGTGCCCCGGGCATACTATCTTTTTGTACTGGAAAAACTACTTCTCGACCGTCTCTTGTGCTTCCTGCTCGGTCAAATCCAGGGCCATATTTTGAAGGGCGTTCAGAACTTGCTCCATTGTCCGAAAAGAAAAATATGACCGTGTTTGCCAATTCACCAGTAGCTTCCAGTTTATCCACCAGTTTGCCTATGGATTGATCCATTCGATCTACCATAGCCGCATGAACGGCCATAGCTCGGGAATCCCACTTTGCATTTGGGTTAGACTCCCAATCTAGTTCCGGAAACATAAAGTCTGGCATTTTCGCGTTCTCGGTCCTAATGATACCCTTATCAATTAATCCTTGGTATCTATTTCTCCTAATTTCACCCCAGCCCGTATTATAGGTGCTTGCGTATTTTTCTATTTCTTCTTCCGGAGCATGCAATGGCCAATGGGGGGCGCAATGGGCCACATATAAAAAGAAGGGGCTTTTATTTTTAGAAAACTGTTCTACGTATGCAACAGCAGAATCACCAATAGCGTCGGTATGATAATATCCAGGCGGAACATTTTCTATTTGTTTAAGACCATTAACCAAACTAAAAGGATCAAAATAGTCAACTACCCCCCAAATATTTCCGTAATATTTATCAAAACCACGGGAAGTAGGGTAGGTTAAGGTATCTGAAAAGTTTCCGTAATTTTCATGATGCGCCAACCATTTCAACTGTTTATCTTCTTCCAATCGGTTGGTTGGTGATACGTGCCATTTTCCTGTCATACCGGTCTGATATCCGGCATCTTTGAGAACTTCTGCTATGGTTACCGTATTCTCCCCCAGTGTACCTCTATAACCTGGTAGGTCCATATCCATTGTCATACGGCCAATACCCGCCTGATGTGGATAAAGACCCGTCAACATTGAAGCTCTGGAAGGACAACAGCGTGAGGTATTATAAAATGAACTGAATCGTAACCCGTTGTTCCCTAGCTTATCCAAGTTTGGCGTACTTATCTCCCCACCATAACAGCCTAAATCCGAATATCCGAGATCATCGGCCATAATTACCACAATATTGGGTCTCGAGTCGTTTATGATGTCATCCTTAGCTTTGGTTGCCCCATCCGTTTTACATGCGACACCAAAGGCCATTAGTAACAAAGATCCATATCCTATTTGTTTCAACATATATGTTTTATTTAAATAAATCGTACTCCTAGATCTGTAGAATTAGTACAACTAATGATATAAATATTGAATAGGGATGATTATATATTCCCTATGTCACTTCACCAAATAAGTTTTGTAATATTGTGAATTACAATGTCATAAGGTAAATCACCGGGAAACTGTGATTTTTCAAAGGAAGTAACAACTCCATAATTTTGAGTTTCAATTCGTGTCAAATTATCAACACAATGAGTCAAATGGAGTTAATTGTATAAAATTTGACCTGAATAAATGAGGAATGAGAAATTTCAACTAATCTTTATAATTGTCATATGTATTGGAGTGTTTAATTAAAAGGGAGACGACCAGTCTAAGTATGAGTGATGGCAGATCTTTGTTATGGCAATTTGATATATACGAAAGTTGTTTGTCAAATTCTGATGAAGCCAAGCATTCACAGAAAAAGGATGGTATTTTGGGAATTATGATGGTTATTCTTCAAGCTTTTAAAAGAAGTAAGTGTCAACCATGATTATTACTTTTTACCTCCAATCGCGAATAATACCTTTTTTACAAGACTTCATTTTAAGAGCATATGAAAGCAGCTTTTGGAATATATCGATATTTATTTACATGTGATAATTTTTACAATTCGTTATCCACTTTTCACTGACTCAAAGTAAAGGCGGTCTTTCCCCTGACTACACGTAGGTTTTAGGCTAAATACTGTTCATAAGTGCTAGTGATTTGGGGTAGAAATTTAAACCATCTCATTAACTTATTCCTAAAATCACTGTTGTGGGTTTCTTAAGAATAAAAGGAACATTTTCCCTATCTTAAAATCAAGTACCTGGAGAAATCAGAAAAACAGAAAGTACCGACACAAAAAAAGACATGAGTGACACTTATAGAATCGTGGCAAATTCTATAACATAAAAGTAGTAGCGTTAGTCCTTAAGAAATTAAGTGCCTTTGACATTTGATTTTCAACGGTTTTTTCTGATATACCCAGGTCTAGAGCAATGTCTTTATATTTCTTTTTCTCCAATTTGTTTTGAATAAATATTTCTTTACAGCGAGGGGGCAACTGGTTTATTAGATTGTTTAACTTTTCCATTTTATAGTCATATAAATCCTCTTCCAAAGTAATTTCAGAAATAAGGTCCCACTTTAACTTATCTAATGTATCAAATCGCATTTTATTGCTTCGAATATGCTGTAAAAATTGGTTGTGGCATGTCTTAAAAAGATAATTTTTCAAAGATGCAGTAATCATTATTGTATTCCTTTTTTCCCATAGACCGACCATAGTATCTTGAACAATATCCTCCGCCAAAGAATGGTCTTTACACAGGTTATAAATGTAGTTACAAAGCCAATCATAGTATTCAGTGAACAAATACTTATACGCCTTTGGGTTGCCTTTTCTGAGTCTTTTAATCAATTTTTGATCCTTCATTTTGAACCGGTTATTGCTCAAATCTAATAAAAAATAAAAAAACGTAGGGGTTTTTTGTGATTATTGCATCTTTAAGTTAAATGAATTGCCATATGTATAATTATCAATTACTGATTGACAAATTAATGGACAGTACGATCTCATCCAAGGAAAGAAAGGCTTTGGAGAAGTGGGTTGGGGATAACGAGTCCAATTTGTCCACTTTTAAAAATTATGTTAAACAAAATTATGTTAAAATATCTAAAGACTTCGATTCTGACCAGGCGTATAAAAGGTTTTTCGAGACGGTTAAATCAAAAAAGAACACTTCAAATCATATTAATGCACTATTGAGGTATGCAGCTGTGTTTATGGTATTGTTGACTATTGGGTTTATTGCAAAACATTTTGTGATCTCTGATGTTTCCCAAACCTCGATAAAAGTTGTGGAAAATGAGAAAAAAGCATATACAGGTAGTGAGATTTTAATCAAATTGGCGGATGGTACTACCAAAGTATTAAGGTCAGGGGGAAATGATGTGTTGTCCGATGCAAATGGAAATATTGTAGCAAGTGTGGATAGAAATTCGATTGCTTTCGACTCTATTCAGCAACTGGTGAAAACCGCTTCAATATATAATGAGATTTTTATTCCCAATGGAGAAATTTTTAAGTTAAAGCTTTCGGACGGAACATTGGTATGGCTAAATGCGGGGTCAAAACTACGTTTTCCTCAAAGCTTCGATAATACTGATAACAATAGAACCGTCTATTTGGAAGGTGAGGCCTTTTTTGAAGTTAAGAAAAATAAGAACAAGCCATTCATTGTAAATACGCAGGAAGTGGATGTAAAAGTGCTTGGTACAAAATTCAATATTACTTCCTATGAAAACGATGATTACATAGCTACCACTTTGGTTGAAGGGTCGGTTAGTGTCTATGAAAATAGGACACCTGATAATGGAGTGATATTGACCCCAAGTTTTCAGGCCCATTATAATAAATTTGGTAACAATTTCATTAAGGAAAAGGTGGACATTGATAATTATACTGCCTGGATGCACAATCGTTTGGTCATCAATAATTTAAAGTTTTCCGAAATACTGGTCAAACTGGAACGTAGATACTCGGTAAAATTTATTAATAATTCTGAAAACCTAAATGATGAATTTTACGAAGGTGAATTCGTGGATGAGGATATTAAATCTGTTCTTAAGACGATTTCTCTTAGTACCCCATTCTCTTATGAAATAAACCAGAACATAATCACAATAACAGATTAAAAAAAAAGTTAGGGAAGTGTTGAAGCCACTCCCCTAATCTAATTGACCGTCAAATAATAATTATTAACAATCAAAGACACCCAAAATTATGAAAAAAAGTTATGAGGACGCTGTCCTTAAAAAGAAATGCTGCAAAAAATTTAAATTTAAGATGAAGTTTTCCTTACTAATTGCTTCTCTAATCCTTTTTCAATTATCGGCTAATACGGTAATGTCACAAAAAAAAATTGAATTTAGATACACTAATGTTCCATTAAAGCAAATCCTAAACGAAATTAATTCACAAACCGGCTATCGTTTTTTTTATAATGTAAAGGAAATAGATGTTAAGCAAAAAATTTCCATTAGGGTAGACAAAGAAACCATTAAGGAAGTAATGGACAAATTATCGGTGGAAGCGAATTTTACTTTTAAAATAAACAAAAATCAAATCGTTTTGACTCACGGGATAATCCCGGCAAACACCGTGCAAAAAATTGAAGTAAATGGTACGGTTAGTGATAAAGATGATAACCCCTTGCCAGGCGCAAATATTCTAGAAAAAGGAACTACCAATGGTACCCAGGCGGATTTTGATGGAAATTTTTCCATGGAGATCTCTGACAAAAATGCAATTTTGGTTGTTTCCTATATCGGTTTTTCTAAAAAGGAAGTTCCTTTGAATGGGCAGTCGTCCATAAGTATTATTTTGGAAGAGAGTGCTGCTGCGTTGGATGAAATTGTAATTGTTGGTTATGGATCTGTAAAGAAAAGTGATTTAACGGGATCAGTTGTTTCACTAAGTGAAGAGGATCTTAACCAAGTCAATCCTGTATCAGCGGATCAATTGCTTCAGGGTAGAGCTGCTGGTGTGCAAATTACACAAGCAAGTCATGCCCCAGGAGGAGGTGTTTCTGTTAGAATTAGAGGGACTGGATCAATAACTGCAGGGCAAGAGCCCCTTTATGTTGTTGATGGTTTCCCTCTGAATAATGTTGCCACCGCAACCGGAGAATTAAATAGTGGTTTTGACGGACAACTGCCTGACAACAATCCATTGAATTCTATAAATCCGGCAGATATTAAGTCCATCGAAATCCTGAAGGATGCTTCTGCCGCTGCTATATATGGAGCAAGAGGTGCCAACGGGGTTGTTATTATAACTACAAAATCCGGAATAGGCGCTCCTAAGTTTAAATTTAATACGAGTTATTCTGTTTCCAAGATCAGGTCAAAAATGGATGTGTTAGGTACATCGGAGTTTATTGATGTAATGAATCAGATAGAAGTTGCTAGAGGTAATGCTGCGCCTTTTGATAATGATTACATTAGTTCTGTTGGGGCAGGAACAGACTGGCAGGATGAGATATTTCAAATGGGTTCCACACAAAGTCACAACTTATCCTTATCTGGAAAATCGGGTGGAACGACCTATTATTCATCGCTAAGTTATTATGACCAAGAAGGAATTGTAAAGAATACAGGATACGACCGCTCTCAAGCTAGATTGAATTTAGATCAAGAGATTGGTGATAAATTTACCTTTGGTATTAAGTTAAATACATCCTTGGAAAATAATAGACAAGTTCCCGTAAATGGAGGTGCAATTAACGAACAAGGTGATGTTATTTATTTAGCACTTAATAATGCACCAGTTAATCCCGTTTTTAATAATGATGGCAGTGTTTTTAGGCCTCAAATAGATGGAATATTTAATTTGACCCTAAATAGCCCTTATGGTACATTATATGGACAAGAATTAAATGAAAAAGTAAATCGTACTCTTGTTAATATTTATGGGGAATATACTATTATTCCTGATTTAAAAGCTAAAGTAACTTTTGGTTCAGATAGAACAACCAAACGAAGAGATATATATTCAAATAGAATATCAACACAAGGGGAATCGGCAGGAGGTATTGCCACAATTATTTCTGGTGAATTGTCCAATACTTTGCTAGAGGGGATATTGACATATAATACAACGCTTGCCGATAAGCATTCACTAACGGCATTAATAGGAAGTACTTATCAGGCGTTTGAAAATAGAACTGTTTCAGCAGGAACACAAGGTTTTGCTTCGGATATCATTGAAACAAATGATCTGGGGATAGGAACCCAAGCTCAAAATCAAGTAGGTAGTTTTGCTTCAGAGCGCAGGTTGTTGTCATATTTGGGTAGAATTAATTATGGTTTTGATGACAAATATTTATTAACTGCATCATTAAGAGCTGATGGATCATCCAATTTTGGGGCCAATAATAGATATGGTTATTTTTCTTCTTTCTCAGGAGCATGGAAAATAAACAAAGAAGCATTTCTAAGTGATTCTTCAGTAATTTCTGATTTGAAATTAAGATCAGGTTGGGGACAACTTGGAAATGACAATATCGGTATAGCACGCGCCCTTACAACTTATTCGGGAGGACCTATTGCAGTTTTTGGTGGTCAACAGATAGCTGGTGTTGCTCCTTCCAGAATTCCAAACCCAGATCTAAAATGGGAAACTTCAGAACAACTGAATTTCGGCTTAGATTTTGGCTTTTTAAATTCTCGAATTACAGGAAGTATCGATTATTACAAAAAATCTAATAAAGACTTATTGTTAAACCTTCCAATACCAAGTACTTCCGGATTTTCGATACTGGCAAGCAATGTAGGTCAGGTTAATAATTCGGGATTTGAATTCATGCTTAGTACACATAACCTTAATGGAGATTTAATGTGGTCAACCGATCTGAATTTTTCCTTTTTAAAAAATGAAGTAATAAGTTTGGGTAATATACCTGAGATTATTCAATCAAATGCACAAATAAATTCACTCATCAGGCCAGGTGAGGCATTGTATTCATATTATGGTACCAAGGCTATCGGTATTTTTCAAGAAGGCCAAGATCCTGTGGACGCCCAACCTGGTTTAGTGCCAGGAAATCCAATTTGGTTAGATGCCAACGAGGATAACGTAATAAATGATCTGGATCGGGTTGTATTAGGTAATCCTTACCCAGATTTCACATTTGGCATCAATAATTCATTCAATTATAACAACTTTAAATTGAATGTGTTCTTCGATGGTGCATTAGGTCAGGAGTTAATGAATTTTGCATCATATGATGCTATATATCCTAACGATAATTTTAGAAATCGATTAGCAGATCCATGGCTTAATCGTTGGACTCCAGATAATCCAACCAATAAATGGCCCTCTGGATTAAATCCAAGTACATACCAAGGCTCACAATCCAATAGCTATTTAGTTGAGGATGCTTCTTTCGTTCGTCTAAAGAATGTACAATTAACATACTCGGTTCCAATGGATAAAATAAACTTTTTAAACTCGCTTGATATATTCGTTGGAGGACAGAATTTATTAGTGCTAACGGACTATTCAGGATTCGATCCTGATGTTAGCTCATTGGGTCAGTCAGGGGTACGTATAGATCGTAATGCATATCCGTCATCAAGAGTATTTCAATTAGGAATTAATGTGGGATTTTAAAATAAAACAAATGAAACCATTAAATAAATATATAGTAATTACCATAGGAATTTTAACTTTTTTTCTGGTAAGCTGTGAAAAGCCACTAGAAATTGAACCAAAATCAGAATTTTCAGGGGCTTTTTTGGATACACAAGAAGGTATAGAAGCACTTTTAGCCTCCGCTTATGCCAATCACCAATTGAATGGTTGGGGAGGTGCTGCCGATTATATAGCTTTAAACGAGGGGACAACCGATACGTTTAGAGTTTACTTAGGGGCTTATTTCAACAACACCATGAGAAGGTATCAAGAATTTACCTTTGACGCAGGCCACACGGCAGTTATCGAAGATTATTGGCGTAAATGCTACAGAGCTATAAGAGATGCTAATATCTTGATTGTTGAGATTCCTAATCACCCAAAATTGAGTGATGATATAAAAGACATCTACCTTGGAGAAGCCAAGTTTATTAGGGCATCCGCTTATAGCTTACTTCATGAATGGTTTGGAGGGGTTCCTCTTATTACTGAGACTTCAACAGAACTTTTCCCAGTCCGGGCTTCAGCACAGGAAATTGAGGACTTTGTTATATCGGAATTAAATGTCGCGGCTCCATTGTTGCCATCAACTAGACCTGCAAGTGAATTTGGAAGAGCCACACGTGGAGGGGCTTTGGGCATATTAGCTCATTTTCAATTAAATACTAAAAACTGGGGGGATGCAGCTCAAACTGCCCAGAAAGTAATTGATTTAGGGGTCTATGGTTTATTACCTAACTATGCAGATATTTTTGCATTAGACAACGAAGGAAATATTGAATTGGTTCATACATTCCCTAATTTAGATGTTGCCCCTGTAGGAGGAAATTGGACTCGAAATACGCTTCCTGGAGATTACCCTACTAATGTAGTAAATGCCGCAACCCAATCAGTTGTTCCAATCCCCTTTTACAATACGTTTGATTCTAACGATGAAAGAGCTGAATTGATCGTTACTGAATATATTTCAAGTAAAGGAGTATTCGTGAATTTACTAGATCCTAATGAAGGTCCGGTAGGAGATAAATACAATCATCCTCGAAGTTTTAAGTATCCCATTGACGAAGATTCAGCAGATCCGACGATAGGAGGTCAAGACGTCCCTTACATTAGGTACTCGGATATATTGTTAACGCGTTCAGAGGGATTGGTAATGTCTACAGGTGCAGTTTCTCAAGAGGCATTGGATTTATTAAATGAAGTAAGGGATAGAGCGGGTCTACCTGATTACACGCTTACTGATATTCCTGATCAAGCGACCTATGTAGATAAAATACTTGAGGAAAGAAGTTGGGAGTTCTACAGTGAAGGAAAAAGAAGGTCAGATTTAATTAGGCATGGTAGATTTATTCAAAATGCTTTGGACAGAGGAATTACCATTGCTAAACCATTTCACGTTTTATTTCCTATTCCACAGACTGAAATTGATGCCAATGAAAACCTTGTACAAAATGAAGGGTATTGATTTCATTAACTTTTAGGTTTGTTTACAAAAAATTGAGGTTGTTTAGTTAGTTTGAAAGGAAGTGGTTTTTGAACCAATTATTACGGTAAACTATCCGCTTCCTTTTTAATATCTTCTTTGGAAAAACAAATCACATATCAAATTATAGTTTTAAAGAATAGTATGGCAAGATTCTATTATTTAAGGACAAAGCTTCTGATAATCCTATTTTTAATAAGTTTATTTATAGTAGCCCAGGAAAAGCGACCAAACATTATTTTGATAATGGTTGACGATATGGGTTATTCTGATTTGGGATGTTATGGGGGAGAAATCGAGACTCCAAACATTGATCAGTTAGGTCAAAAAGGGATAAGATACAAGCAGTTTTATAATGCAGCAAGATGCTGTCCTTCACGAGCTGCTTTAATGACAGGATTATATCCGCATCAAACGGGAATGGGATGGATGGCGGCATCAGATATGGGCACTCCAGAGTATCAAGGAGATTTAAATGCAAACAATGTAACAATTGCCGAATTGCTAAAAACTGCTAATTATAAGACTTATATGACAGGTAAGTGGCACTTGACCAATGATAGAAAGGTTTCGGGCAGAGTATCGGATAATTGGCCTAAACAAAGGGGGTTTGATCGTTATTTTGGGATTATTCCAGGGGGGGCAAGTTATTTTACACCTACCCTTTATAGTGACAACACAAGTTATAAAGCTCCTGATGATTTTTATTTAACAAAAGCTATTAGCGATACTAGTGAGATTTATATAAAAGACCATGTACTAAATAATCCTAATGATCCATTTTTTTTGTATGTGGCATATACTGCTCCACATTTTCCTTTACATGCTTTAGAGAATGAAATCAATAAATATAAAAGTACCTATAAAGTGGGGTGGGACAATATTAGGAAATCCAGGTTCGAGAATCAAAAAGAAAAGGGACTCTTTCCTAATGAAACTATTTTAAACCCTAGAGATTCTGAAGTTCCTGATTGGGAGCAGGTTTCTGAGGAGGAAAAAGAAGAATACATTATGCGTATGGCAATTTATGCCGCTCAGTTAGATATTGTGGATCAAGGAATAGGTCATATAGTTCAAACTTTAAAGCAACATGATCTTTTGGATAATACCCTCATTTTTTTCCTAAGTGATAACGGAGCAACCGCTGAGTTTGTAAGTAATGGAAAGAGCAAAACAGTGGATGGATCAGATAATACCTGGGAAAGTTATAGAATTAATTGGGCCAATGTCAGTAGCACTCCTTTTAAGGAATATAAACATTACACTTATGAAGGTGGTATTGCAACACCGTTAATTATTCATTGGCCGGAATCCATTAACTCAGAATTAATAGGAACCTTCACTGAGGACTACGGGCATATTATGGATATTATGGCAACATGCGTTGAGGTATCCGGAGCCACCTATCCGAAAAAAATTAAAGATAGAGTTATTTTACCATTGCAGGGAAAAAGTCTTTTGCCGGTTATACAGGGTGAAATGCGTGAAAGGGGAAAAATTTTCTGGGAGCATGAGGCTAATATCGCTATGCGTGACGGCGATTGGAAAATGGTAGCCAAGACGGAGCCCGGTGAGCAGTTTTCAATGTCTAACCTGCAGCTTTACAATTTGAAGTCGGACCCTACCGAAACAAAGGACCTATCCTTGTTATTTCCCGGGCAGTTGGATAATATGTATCTACAATGGCTTGAGTGGGGAAAGGATGTTAATGTCTTTCCAATGAATTCTTTAGGATATGGTCAGAGAATGCGTTTATATCGCAGAAATATCAATGGCGAATTCGATATGAATTTGGGAGATTGGTTGATAGAGAAATCAGAAACCATCGACGCTGTCATTGAAACTGATCATACAAGCCAAATTAGTGGTAAAAATGCGGCCAAAATTCAAGTCAAGAAAGCCGGAAATGATCAAAAAGACCTGTCAATGTCATGGAGGTATCCTGCCAGAAAAGGTGAAAAATTGAGTATTGCTTTTAGGTCTAAGAGCAATAAACCTTCCAATGTGTCTTTTGGATTAAAAAAAGTCAATTCCACGATTTCCGATCTTGTCCGCAATATTGTGACAGTAAAAAAAGAAATAGAGGATTTTTCACTGCCGGATATAACAATTCCCGAAGATGGGAATTATGAACTTTATTTCCATTTTGGGGGCATGAATAATAATTCAACCGTATGGATAGATGGGGTAAAAATTAAATCAAGCGATAATTAGAATGGGCCCTGTATGTATTTGATGGGTTTTAAGCAGAAAATTAATGTATTATTTAATAATTTATTGAATTTAAACTGGGTAATAAGGTAGTGTTTCATTCAATATTTCCAACCCAATAAAGCCAAATTTAAAAATGAAGAAAACAAGTAAGCAACAGAATTATATTGTTATTATTTATATAAGTCTAGTCATATTGTGTTCCTGTGGAAAGGGGAAGTCGGAAAAGGACACTGGCCATCAGTTGGTGAAAGATGGACGTCCGAATATAATTCTAATAATGTCTGACGATATGGGTTATTCTGATATAGCACCTTATGGAGGAGAAATTGAAACCCCTAATTTAACTAAACTTGCTGAGGGTGGATTGAAGTTTACACAGTTTTACAATACAGCACGCTGTTGTCCGACTAGAGCCTCCCTTATGACAGGATGTTACCCACAGCAAGCAGGGATTGGACACATGACTAATCCCTCAGAAAACCCTGATGGACATAATTTGGGAATATCGGAGTATCAAGGTTTCTTGAGCCGCAATACCGTGACAATCGCAGAGGTTCTTAAAGGAGCGGGTTATAATACTTTAATGACGGGTAAATGGCATTTGGGCTTTGAAAAGGAAGAACAATGGCCTTTGCAGAGGGGGTTTGAAAAATATTATGGTATAGTTGACGGGGCATCTAATTTTTTTCAGCCCACTTATCCTAGAGGAATTTTCGTGGGCAACGATACCATTACAATTAATGATGAGAATTTTTATACCACCGATGCCTTTACCGATAACGCCATTCAGTTTATCAACGACTCTAAAAAAGAGGAGCCCAACAGCCCTTTTTTTCTATACTTAGCATATAATGCGCCCCATTGGCCATTGCAAGCACCCAAAAAGGACATTGATAAGTATCGTGGCAAGTATATGGCCGGTTGGGAAAAATTGCGATCGGAACGTTTCGAACGCATGAGAGAAATGGGACTTATTGATGCTTCATGGAAACTTTCCATTGAGGATGATATTGTTGAATGGGATGCCTTATCCGAGGATAAGAAAAAGGAAATGGATTTACGAATGGCCATTTATGCAGGGATGATAGATAGAATGGACCAGAACATTGGTCGACTGGTTGCCGATTTAAAAGCTAAGAACCTATACGATAACACTATAATAATGTTCTTAAATGACAATGGAGCTTGTGCCGAAGGGGGTATGCTCGGGGGTGGGCCTGCCAGTCAGTTGGAAACTAAGGAAGGTTATTTTTTATCCTATGGAAAGGCATGGGCTAATGCGTCTAACACGCCTTATAAGGAATACAAACATTGGTTGCATGAAGGAGGAATTGCTTCGCCGTTTATTGTTCATTGGCCAGAAGGAATTGATAAGAATCGGCAAGGGTCGATTGTCCGAGAATATGGTTTTCTACCTGATATTATGGCCACTTGCCTTAATCTAGCTGGTGCCGATTACCCTAAAGAATTCAATGGCAACATAATTACACCTATGTCCGGTAAAAGTCTGAAGCCTCTGATTACGGAAGGGGAAACACGTATCCATACCGAACCCATTTTTTGGGAGCATGAAGGAAACAAAGCGGTACGAATTGGAAAATATAAACTTGTGCAAATGTGGGAACAGGATATTGATGATAATTGGGAATTATATGATTTGGAAAATGACCGCACCGAAATTCACAATCTCATTAAAAAGATGCCGGAGCGCGCTAAAGAAATGATTGCACTATATTATGACTGGGCTGATAAAATGGGTGTCCTACCATGGAATGAAGTAAGACAAATAATGAAAAAGAAGAAGGAAGAAAAACATTAAGTAACAAAATCCTTATAAAGAACAAGAACCTGCGATAAAATGAAAACTAAATACTTTTGTATAAATTATGTGAAAACACGGATTTTAACAAGAAAATGGCCTTCTATATGGCATTTGGTTTGTAGCTAAAAACAAGATTTATAATTCTGATTAATTTGGTTTAATTAATATAAATACCCAAATGAAATTTACCTTTAATATTTTATTCTTTTTACTGTGGACATTTTATTCGAGTGCCCAACGAAAACCTAATATAGTATTCATGTTGGCTGATGACTGTACTTCGTGGGATATAGGTGTTTATGGAAATAAGGACTCAAAGACCCCTGCAATAGATCAATTGGCGGAAGATGGCATGATGTTCACCAAATGCTATCAATCAGCACCAATGTGTTCTCCCACAAGGCAGAATCTTTTGACAGGTCTATATCCTGTAAAATCTGGTGCATACCCTAACCATACCAACGTAAATACGAATGTAAAAAGTGTTGCGCAATATTTAAAGCCTTTAGGTTACAAGGTGGCCTTGAGTGGAAAAAGGCATTATGGTCCTAGTGATAATTTTCCTTTGGAATATCTTGGTAAAGCAACTGGCCAAGACGCCGACCCGAATTTCGACAACATTGATGCCTTCCTAAATGAAACATCCAAGAAAGAACAGCCCTTTTGTTTATTTATTACTTCAAATCAGCCGCATACCCCATGGAATAAGGGGGATACTACCCTGTTCGATAAGGCAAAATTAAAATTACCTCCGATTTATCCTGACTTACCAAAAACACGGAGTGCATATAGGGATTATTTGGCTGAGATTAATTATTTAGACGGACAGGTAGCAAGGGCTTTAAGTCTCTTGGAAAAATACAAACTCGACGAAAATACGATTTTTGTGTTCGCAAGTGAACAGGGAAATGCTCTTCCGTTTGCTAAATGGACATGTTATAATGCAGGTCTAAGATCAGCATTGATAGTAAAATGGCCTGGAGTAGTTAAACCTGGTTCCGTATCGGATGCCTTGGTGGAATATAGTGATATTGTACCGACATTCATAGAGTTGGCAGGAGGTAGCCCTTTAACAAGATTGGATGGAAAAAGCATAGTGCCTGTTTTGACACAACAAAAAAAGGAACATAGGAAATATACTTATGGGGAAATGACAACTAGGGGTATAATTAATGGTTCCGATTATTATCCTATCAGGTCAATAAGTAATGGTAGATATAGATATATATTTAACATTTCCTCTGAGGTGGCATTTAGCAATTGGGTTTTTACTGAACCATTTTTTAAGGAATGGGAGGCCGACGCAAAAGTCAATTCCAATACCAGCAAATTGGTAAAAAAGTATAGATATAGACCAGCCGAGGAATTATTTGACGATGATATTGATCCGTATAATCAAAATAATCTTGCTGATGATCCTAAATATTTCAAGGTTAAGGAAGAGCTCAGAAAACAATTGCATGAATGGATGGAAGGAAATGGAGATAAAGGAATTATTACAGAATTATTGGCGTCGGAGCATATGCCGGCAAAAAGATCTGGTTTTCCGATTGTGATTGATACCACTAAATATCAATCTAAAATTATGAAGTCAGCGAGGCATATTAATGTCCCAGTGGATGGGTATTATACTTTTTATCTCAGTGGTAAGGGTAATTTAGAGGTTAACGGCAGGGTAGTTATACCCTTGAATCCTAAAGCCACCTCAAATACGGAAAGGTATGGTGTAATAGGGTTGAAAAAAGGCACTCATAGTATTGTTATTGATAATTCTTTGCCAGATGCTGTAAGATGGAGCGGTCCAGAAACAATTCTGTCCAATTTGTAATAAGAACCATAGAGTGTAATGTAGTGAAATGGGCAAGTACATTTATAAATAATATGTTTTTTCAGGCCATTTATAATTAGACTTTTATATTTATAAATGGAACCGAATTTGTAAATAGTAAATAAACGCTTTACGATCAGGGTATAAAAGCTCCATTTATAGCATGATGGCCTGGTCATGATATTGACAATAGTATTGAATATTAAAAGATTAAACTGGATCTTAGAATAAGACTTAAAAAATAGATGATCGAACAGCAGGATATTCACTTCAGTGTGGAATTTTTTAAAGAACTACCTAAATGGGATAATAGCCGGCCTTGCTTTGTGGAGTTCAAATAGTTCTGATCTTTTGCAGAAATAGCGGTGAAAAATAATTTAGAGTTTGTTGTTTAGTTGTAAAAGGAACAATGGGTGACCGTTGTTCCTTTTTTTTATAGCTAAAAAAAGAGTTTGTATAAAAAATTAGGGATTATGGGGAATTAAAACGAATTTCTAAAGGAATTGTAAAAAAAACATAATTTCATCGGCCTTAAAGGTCTCCCTTATTTTTTTAAATGCTATCCTCATTTGTGATTCCACCGTTTTAACGGATATATCCAATCTCAGGGCTATTTCCTTGTATTTAAGGCCATCCCGTTTATTTAGAAGCAATATTTGCTGGCATTTGGGCGGTAATTGTTGAATCACCATTTTCCGTTTCTTTATTTTTAGTTCAACATTGCCATTTTCCTCATTTGTATGTTCATAGGCCATGCTGTATTTAATGTCATCCAAGATTGTATTTTTCCGTTGATCCTTTCGGTATAAATCCACAAAGGAGTTATAGGCAGTTGTGAACAGAAATCTTTTCAGGGTAGGGCTTTCTATCAAGTCCGGACGTTTTTGCCATAGGATAATAAAACAATTTTGGACAATGTCCTTGGCCTTGTCATGACTGTTGGTCAATGTCTTGGTATATGCCAGTACAGGTCCATAAAGCTGCTCAAATACCAATTTGAAATTCTCTTCCTTCTGCTGCATATAAGTTCAAAAAAACTTCCCGATAAAGTTGTTCAAAGTTAAGCTTGGATGTAAAAAAAATACAAATATGAAAATTATTTTGAGTTTTTTAAGGGTTTTGCATTTTCTATTCGTTTACAATTAGAATACGATAATTTAATAGGTGGTTAATTAAGAATCAGACAAGTTGAAAGAATTAATAGATAAATATTTAAATGACTCCATCAATGGTTTGGAAATGGAGAGACTTAAAGTTTGGTTGGAAAAGGAAAAGAACCAAAAAAAGTTCAAGACCATTTTAGAGAGCCATTATCTGATCAACCTGGGAATACAAGAGGTTGACTTGGACAGGGAATATTCTTTACTTATGGATAAACTAGAAGGCAAGAGCACTTCCAGGAGCCGTTCAGGTTTTGTATGGTTTAAACGAGCTTCGATTTTTCTTGGCCTTCTTGGTCTAGCCTATATGATACAACGGACAACAGCAGGTTCCGACAAAATGGAAGTTAATGGGAATGCTATCATGATTAAACAGGAAAATGGAAATGCTCAGATAATTAAGGAAGACGGCAGTGTGGAAATAGTAGATAACAAGGGCCGAATAATTGGTAAACAAAATGGAACTCAATTGGATTATAGGAATTCTGTTGCTGCGGAGGCAGACAACTTGTCGAATGATATCCTGACCTATAATGAATTGGTAGTGCCGTATGGAAAAAAAATGAAACTGATCCTATCCGATAGCACAGTAGTCCATATTAATTCAGGTACCAGTCTGAAGTATCCCGTTAAATTTTTAGAGAATAAGGACAGAAAGGTCTTTCTGGAAGGAGAGGCTTTTTTTGAAGTGACCAAAAGTAACACCGCCCCTTTTATTGTAAATACGGATAAAATCGATATTCGAGTATTGGGCACCAAATTTGATGTCAGCGCATATCGGGACGATGAGCATGTCAGTACCGTACTGGTGGAAGGTTCTGTTGAGATATCTACATCCGGTCGCAGTACCATAGGTGAAGAAAAATATCTATTGGAACCAGGACAGATCGGCTCATGGAACAAATCGATGGATAATATTAATATTGCAGAGACGGATGTAAACGAATATACTTCATGGATAAACGGGGAGATAATATTTAGGATAAGGCCCTTTCCTGAAATATTAAAAGTATTGGAACGCCACTACAACGTTTCGATTACCAATAATTATAGACTGTTGGACAGGCAACAATTTTTTGCAAAGTTCGATACGGAAAGCATAGAACAAGTATTGACATATTTTCAGAATAGTACTCCCTTTCAGTATACAAGGAACGGGGATAGAATAGAGATCGACCAACCACAATAAATAGCCGCCTATGATTAAACCTTCATTTTAGACTTCACCTTGGAAAATAAAAAAATCGGGATATGCTCCAACATACCCCGACTGTAAAAGGTGATTAAATCATTAACCACAATAACTAATCAAAAGTATGAATAAAAAAAATAATACTTTGGGAATACCGTATATTCTGTTTCCCAAAATCAGCTTAAAAATGAAGTTGACCACGCTTTTTTTAATAATTGCATTGTTCAGGATACAGGCCAGTACCTATTCCCAAAATACTAAGATCACCTTGGAATTGGATGCGGTAAGTATAATGACCGTATTTGAGGAGATTGAAAAACGGAGCGAGTTTAAATTTTTGGGTAATAGGGAAGTTTTGGACAATGTACAATTGTTTTCGGTGCATGTCAAGAAGGAAAGGATCGATAAAATATTGAACGATTTATTTCGAGGTACCGACATTACCTATAGGATATTGGATCGGCAGATCATTTTAAAAAAGGATAAACAGAAATCACTGATATACACACCTCCTGTTCCCAAGTCGATCGAGATCCAAGCGCAACAAAACATTGTTAACGGGACGATCAGCGATAACAGTGGCACCCCTTTGCCCGGAGCGAACATTCTTGAAAAGGGAACCACTAATGGGACCCAGGCAGATTTTGATGGTAATTTTTCGATCGAGGTTTCCGATGAAAACTCCACCTTGGTCATTTCTTACGTTGGATTTTCTACTAAGGAAATTGTATTGAACGGGCAGTCAACTATCAATATTATAATGGAAGAGAGTGCTGCAGCCTTGGATGAAATAGTGGTTGTTGGTTATGGTTCTGTTAAGAAAAGTGATTTAACAGGATCTGTATCTTCTGTAAAAGTAGATGATTTTCAAAAAGGAACTAACACTTCAGTTGATGGATTGTTAAATGGAGTTTCTGGTGTAAATATCATCCAAAACAATGGGGAACCCGGTGGTAGTTTTTCTATTAATGTACGAGGAGCAAGCTCTATAAGTGCAGGGAATAGTCCACTGTATGTTATAGATGGTTTTCCTGTTGATAACTCGCCTGCTTTGGGTAGTGGTGGTGATCCGGGATTTTCTGGAAGTAGAAGTCCGAGAAACCCATTGGCTTCAATAAACCCTCAGGATATTGAGTCGATTGAAATATTAAAGGATGCCTCTGCTACAGCAATATATGGTTCGCGTGGAGCCAATGGGGTTATATTAATAACAACCAAGAGTGGTCAAACTGGTAAGGTCAAGGTATCTTTTCAATCTTCCACATCATTTCAAACAGTATTCAACAGGTTGGATTTACTTTCAGCACAAGATTATAAAAGAATACTCAACGACATTATTGCTGAAGGAGGTGGGAGTCAAGAGGAAATTGTAGGCGATATATCCAATGGAGGAAAAGGTACAAATTGGCAAGAGTTGGTAACGAATGACTTGTCATTGATGCAAAATCATCAAGTATCCTTTACGGGAGGTACTGATGCTACAAAGTATTTTATGTCTTTAAACTATGTAGATCAAGAGGGTGTTGTAAAATCGACTGATTTTAATAGATATGGTCTGAGGTTTAATTTAGATTCAAAAGTTTCAGATAAATTTAATGTAGGATTAAACTTATCAGCCTCCTATACGGAAAATACATTCGTCCCCAATGGTTTTAGTACCAACGAAAATGCAGGAGCTCTATATTCTGCGGTAAATTTTGATCCTACTCTACCGGTCAAGGATGAAAATGGGGTCTTTGTGATTTCACCAATTTTAAGTATAGATAACCCTATGGCTTTAATTGATGGGACGTCCTCAAATTCAAGAAATAACCGAATTCTAGCATCAGTTACTGGAGAGTACGCATTTACAGATGCGTTAACTGCTAAGTTGAACTTGGGAGGCGATATGGTTAATGAAAACAGAAAAAATTATATAAGTAGACTCACTAAAAATGGTAGTAATAGCGGTGGTATAGCAGGAAATTATCAAGGCGAAAACGGTAGTTATTTGGCAGAGTTTACTTTAAATTATAATAAAACCTTCGGTGAAGATCATGTATTGGATTTGTTGGGGGGAACGTCATATCAAAGATTTTCTTCTGCAAATAGTGCTCAAAGAGGTGATGGATTTCCCAGTGATGCAACAGGAGCCAATAATATGGGTTTGGCAAACTCACAAACATTGGTTTCAAATAATTCAGTATCGGGTAATCGTTTGGCATCTTTAATAGGTAGAGCTAATTATGGCTACAAGAATAAATATTCCACAACATTAACAGTAAGACGTGATGGTTCTTCCAGATTCGGTGCCAATAACCGGTTTGGAACATTTCCTTCGGCAGCCGTGGCATGGAAGGTATCTGAAGAAGATTTCTTAAAAGACAGCGAACTGTTCAACTTCTTAAAATTTAGAGGCAGCTGGGGGCAAACAGGTAATCAGGAAATAGGAAACTTTGCTTATCAATCTACCTTTGGGGGAAGCAGTTCTCCCATTTGGGATGGAATGCCCGTAACGGCCACTCAGCCACTTAGGCAACCCAATCCTGATTTAAAATGGGAACAAACAGAACAGATTAATGTGGGTCTAGATTTTGGTTTATGGAACAATAGAATTAGTGGGTCTTTGGATTATTATACAAAAACTACATCAGATATGCTTTTTGATTTTCCAATTCCAGTATCAACTGGTTTTAATAGTGTCTTGAGAAACATTGGAGAAATCAAAAACTCTGGATTTGATATATCAATCAATTCAAAGAACATTACTACACGTGATTTTCAATGGACTACCAATGTTACGCTTACCACCATGAAAAATAAAGTGGTTGATTTAGGGGGAATTCCGGAAATTTATTCTGGTGGCGATTTTTTGCATGTTTCTCAAATAGGCATCATTAAGCCAGGGAATCCTTTGAACTCATTTTTTGGCTGGGAAATAGAAGGTGTTTGGCAACAAGGCGACGATTTTTCCACCACAAAGGAAAACGTAG
The DNA here is from genome assembly GCF_023016025.1 of Arenibacter sp. S6351L. NCBI lineage: Bacteria > Pseudomonadati > Bacteroidota > Flavobacteriia > Flavobacteriales > Flavobacteriaceae > Arenibacter > Arenibacter sp. S6351L. Next base: position 32,373 of record NZ_JALKBB010000038.1, read on the forward strand.
AGCCGGGTAGTCTTAAATATGTCGATCAAAATGGTGATGGGTTTGTAAATGGTGATGACCGCGTCATTTTAGGTAATTCTTTTCCAGATTTTCAATGGTCTATGGGGAATACCTTCAGTTATAAGAACTTGGAACTTTTTGTGTTCTTTGAAGGTATTGAAGGTATTGAAATGCTTAATGGAAACTTGATAGAGAGTTATTTTCCTATTAACTTTAGGAGAAATAAATTTGCAGAAGATTATTTAAATAGATGGACTCCAGATAATCCAACTAATGAGTATCCGTCTTTTGTTGATCCTCTTTCACAGGGCAGAAAAACTGTTAACTCAAAAACAGTTCAAGACGCATCTTACTTTAAGTTGAAAAACATTAAGTTAACTTATAATATACCAGATAATATAAAATGGTTTCCGTCGGGACAATTTTTTGTATCTGTTGACAACTTATTTGTAATTAGTGACTATGACGGTATTGATCCGGCATTAAACCCAAATAATAATGCCACACTTAGGGTTGATTTTAATTCATACCCAAGTGCCCGAACTTACACCTTTGGTTTTAGAATAGACCTTTAATAATTAAATTCTTTGAAAATGAAAAAATATATAAAAACATTCTTTCTGCTTATTTGCATTTCAGGATTGTTCATGGCTTTTGGTTGTGAATCTATTTTGGAAGAAGAAAATAAATCGCAACTTTCACCTGATAACCTTCTGAATTCGGAATTGGGAATCACAACTGTTATTGCCAATGCCTATTCAGTTTTAAATGATCTGATTTCCTCAAGAAATCATGTGAAACGGGAAGAAATGACAACTGACATTCTTTGGCAAACGGGGGGTGGTGAAAATGGTACCGCTGTAAGTTTGATTGGGTTTTTATGGGATTCCAATGCTACATTAGAAGCCTTCGACTGGGGCAGATATTGGAATGTAATAAGGGATGCCAATACCGTATTGGATAATATTGAAAACGTTGGTGATATCGATGATGCCAAAAAACAAGGCCTTATAGCAGAAGCACGATTTTTACGTGTTCAGGCCTATTACATGCTTTATATTCAATATGGCACTCTGCCAATTAGAACCAGTCTGTCGGATCCGCAACAGCTTGCTAGATCTAGTGATGAAGAGTTTAAAACTTTTATGGAAACTGAGTTTTTGGCAGCAATCTCGAATTTACCCTCGCCAGGAAAGGAATTAAATTATGGTCGTGTGAACACTGGAGGGGCAAAAGGATTATTGTGCAAATGGTACCTAAATACCAAACAATGGCAAAAATGTCTGGACATAGCAAATGATATTATCGATGATGGAACTTATAGTCTATATCCATCTTACTTTGATTTATTTGCATTGGAGAATAAGCATAATTCCGAATTTATGCTGGTTAGAACTTCTTTAGCAAACGAACCTAATTCTGTTAATTTTATTGCTACAGGCTTACCTCCAGGGTATAAGGTAGGACTTGATGGAGGTATGGAAAACGCCGTGAATAATACTTGGTCAAACTTCGCTTCTCAATACAGACTGTATGATGAGTTTTATAATTCATTTGAAGATGGAGATACAAGAAATAGTAGAATACTTACAAGGTATATACAGGGAAATGGAAATGAAGTTAATTTATTGGCAACCCCCAATAATACTAGGGCCGTCAAATACCCACCTGATCCTGCAACACAGGGCGAACGCCATGGTAATGATTTTCCCATTGTTCGGTATGCGGATATACTATTGAGCAAGGCGGAAGTATTAAATGAACTTAATGGACCAAATCAAGAATCCGTTGACTATATTAATATGATACGTAATAGGGCAGGACTAGAAGATAAATTGTTATCCGACTTTCCGACAAAAGATAGTTTAAGAGATCATATCTTGGATGAACGTCGCTGGGAGTTTTGGTATGAAGGGCATAGAAGAACGGATTTGTTAAGAATGGGCAAATTTATTGAATCTGCCATAGGTCGAGGATATAGTGCACAAGAAAAACACAAATTGTTCCCAATTCCTCAGGGAGAAATCGATGCTAATCTATTGATGGTTCAAAACCCAGGATATTAATCTTTTATTGGAATATAACCTAGGGATGGGGGGATAAATATAGATTTTATTAGAAAAAAATTAAATCAATAAGATGAACCGTAACAAAAGGAATTTGATGGGAATTATAAAAGGTTTTGCTGTTATTTTGACGTTGATAATTTTAGTTTCATGTATAGCCACTCGTGAAGCATTCGCTAAAGAGCAGCCTCATATCATCATTATATACACTGATGATATGGGAATAGGCGACCTTTCTTGTTATAATAGTGGGTGGGTGAATACACCGAACATTGATAAACTGGCTGCTGGCGGACTTAAATTCAATAATTATTATACAGCTTCACCGGTATGCTCACCTTCACGCGCTGCTATTACATCAGGAATCTTTCCTACTGAACTGGGCATAAACACCTATTTGCATAGCAGGGCAGGTAATTTAAAACATGAGCAATTCGACTATTTAGACCCATCTTTTCCATCCATGGCACGTATGCTAAAAGATATAGGCTACAAAACGGGACATATTGGAAAATGGCATTTAGGTGGTGGAAGGGACGTAGATGACGCTCCATCTATAAAGCAATACGGGTTTGATGAATATGTAACCACATATGAAGGTCCAGATCCCGACCCGTTAATTACGGCATCAGACTGGATTTGGAGTGAAAACGATAGTATAAAGCGCTGGGAAAGAACAGGTTATTTTGTAGACCAAACCCTTGATTTTATTTCTAGAAATCGTGATGCGCCGTGCTTTGTAAACTTATGGCCCGATGATATGCATGACCCATGGATTCCAGATAGGACATATTATGGAGAAAAGGATAAATGGACAAGTCGTGAAGCTTTTGTTCCCGTTCTTGAGGAATATGATCGTCAAATTGGCCGATTAATGACTGGGCTAGAAGAATTAGGGGTTTCAGAAAATACCTTGGTTATTTTTACCAGTGATAATGGGGCATACCCCACCTTCGATCAAATACGTACAAATAGTCAGCGTGGAGCTAAGAATAGTTTGTACGAAGGAGGTTTGAGAATGCCGTTTATTGTACACTGGCCTTCTAAAATTGAATCGGGGAAAGTTAACAATCAAAGTGTAGTGTCCTCTGTGGATATATTACCGTCAATTTGCAGCATTACCGGAGTGAAGCTTCCAAAAAACTATGAAGGTAGTGGAGAGGATATGAGTAAGGCTTTATTGGGGGTCAATGAACAAAAAAGGAATACAGATCTTATGTGGGATTTTGGTAGGAATGAATTTTTTAATAAACCAAAACAAGTATATCACCAAAGTCAACATTTGGCAATTAGACGTGGGGAATGGAAACTGTTGGTAAATTCGGATGGCACCCAATTAGAGCTTTTTGACCTTAATAAGGATTGGAATGAAACTACCAACGTAGCTGGTAGTCATCCAGAGCTTGTTATGGTACTTAGCGAAAAGGTAATTCATTGGTATAAAACAAAGCGCAAAGTAAGATTGAATAGCCTCAAGAAGAGTTAAAACTAGGGTGTTAAATACACTAGTTATTGCTTTCGTGGGAAAATAATTACAACTAACCAAAAGTAGGTAAATATGAAATTAAAGCTATGTTTAATAATAGTAATCTTCATTTGCATGGATATGCATCCGAAAGATACTGAAGCATTAGGATTGCAAATTAAGAACAGTGTTGAGTATGGTCAAGGTCCGCAGCCAAATATACTCATTATAATAGCGGATGATTGTACCTTTAGTGATTTAACGATATACGGAGGACGAAACGTTGATACACCGAATATAGATTTGTTGGCCTCCGAATCCTTAGTATTCAATAGGGCATATTTGTCAATGGCCATGTGCGCGCCGAGCAGGGCAGAATTATTTACAGGCAAATACCCACAAAACAATGGAGTCGCCTATAACCATGGAAAAGCAAAAAAGAATATAAAGAGCATAGTTCAATATTTAGCTCCATTGGGTTATAGAACAGGTATTGCCGGCAAAATTCATTTAGAACCTAAGAGTGTGTTCCCTTTTGAAAAAGTAGAGGGTCTAGAGAGGAACTGTGTTGCAAAAACTGCAGAGTTCGACAGTGCTGGGATGGAGGAATTTATCGCTAGAGATAACGGTCCTTTTTGTCTTGTTACGTCATTGGTAGTGCCACATGCGCCTTGGACTGTTGGAGATGCAACCCATTTTAATAAAGAACAGCTTATTTTACCTTCTTATATGGCAGATACTCCTGAAACAAGAGAAAATTATTCAAGATATCTGGCCGAAATCGAAGTATTGGACGAACAAGTTGGCATGACTTTGCAAATGTTGAAGAAATCAGGAAAGGCTGATAATACAATAGTTATTTTTACAACAGAACAAGGTTCCAAGTTTCCTTTCAACAAATGGACTAATTATGATATGGGTGTACATACTGGTTTTATTGTTTGCTGGCCAGGAAAAACACCACAGGGAAAAAGAACTGATGCACTAATACAATATGCGGATGTATTACCTACGCTGCTGGATGCAGCAGGTGGTCAACTCAATGAGAAAGATTTCGATGGAAGTAGTTTTTTAGGTGTCATAAAAGACAATGTATCAAAGCATAGGAAATTTGCATATGGAATGCATAATAATATTCCTGAAGGTCCACCATATCCAATTCGTTCCATAACCGATGGCAATTGGCATTATATTAAAAATATTGAAAGTGAATCAATTTATGTCCTTAAGCACCTTATGGGAACAACACGTACAAGTGATTATTGGTCATCGTGGTTATATGAGAGTACTAGTAACGAGCATACTCTAATATTAGTAAATCGATATTTGAAAAGGCCGGCTGAAGAGCTTTACCATACCTCTGAAGATCCATTCGAGCAAAATAATTTAGCGGAAAATTCTAGATATCAAGAATTAAAATTAAAACTGTCCCAAGAATTGGAAAATTGGACTGAAAGGAATGATAATTCCACGGATAGTTGGGAGGCTTATAATGAGACAATAAATTAGTCTTTATGCCATTGTTTATATACTTATGAGGAACTTTATTGTAATATGGTTGTTGGGCTGGGCTTATAGATTTAGGCCCTTTAAGGCAAAACAACATAAAATTTTGATATTGAGGATATCTTTTAATACTGAATCGTAACTAGAAGTCAAGTTCAAATCTAACAATCGAGTATTTGGCAAATGAGTAAAGCGATAAGCCAGTTAAGAATTATTTAAAGATGAATAAGACAAGTATTATCATAATGAACTGGTGAATGACCTTAACTCATAGAAGATTAAGGGTAAATCCTGATACTAGTAGGAATAGTTTGGAATGTTCCAGTGACAATTCATTTCAACAATAAAGTATTTCGATTATAGCAGGATTTATTTTAGAAATATCTTTTTTAGAGATGAGTGGTTATAGGCCTGATTGTGAATATAACTTGGAAGTTGGAGATATGAAACTATAAATAGAAAATGAAGAACAAAATAACTCTGCATTACTTTAGAATGATTGTATTTTATTTTATTGGTTTCCATTTTAGCTGGGCACAAATATCATCTTTTCAGACCTATTCAGATAGACCTAATATGCTTTTCATTCTAACTGATGATCAAAGTCAACGTGATATGGGAGCATATGGTAATAAAGTGCTAAGTACGCCCAATATGGATAAGTTGGCTTCTGAAGGTATGGTGTTCGACAATGCCTTTACAAGCACGGCCATGTGCGTCCCTAGCAGAGCAACTTTATTGACCGGTTTATATCCAATGAGGCATGGTGCCGAAGCCAATCATGCTCCTATAAAGAAGGGTATAAATAGTGTCTCCAAATATTTGGGAGATTTGGGATATCGGGTTGGACTCATTGGGAAAACCCATATTAATCCTATAGATTCATTTGATTTTGATTACGTAAAGCGTCTTCAAGATTTTGCCTGGGATTCTACATTGACCAAAAATGAGATGCTATCGGCCATGAAAATATTAAATAAGGGAGGGGCGCCATTCGTCCTCTTTGTTTGTATTTCGAATCCGCATACGCCGTGGCCATCGGAATGGAGTAAAACTCCTGAAGAGGTTGAATTACCCCCCTATTTAGTGGATGAGCCCCAAACAAGGCTAACAATGTCCAGGTATTATTCACATGTGGAGATTGCAGATAAAAAAGTAGGAGAAGCTATTTCGGCAGCCCAAGAATTAAATTTATATGATGACATGTTAGTTTTTATGAGCAGTGATCATGGAGCCGAATTTGTCCATAGTAAATACACACTTTATGATGAGGGTATAAAAGTTCCATTTATAGCAAGATGGCCCGGTCATATAAAATCCAATTCCAGAACCTCGGCAATGATTGAATTTGTGGATATAGTCCCAACAATGATAAATATAGCAGGAGGAAAGCCTGTTAAAAAGTTAGATGGACAAAGTATGCTGCCTGTATTGTTGGGCAAGGCAGCGAATCATAAGACTTATGCATTTTCCAGCTCTTCCAAAGATGGCAATAAGACCGATTACCCAATCAAGTCTATACGATCTAAAGAATACAAGTATATTACAAACCCGGAATACCACGAAACCTATACATCTTGGATAACCGATTCGACATTGGGTGACAATTGGCCGGGATATGACCGTCATTATGGGTATTGGCTTTCATGGATAGCTGCCGCGGATACAAGTACCAGAGCAAAAAAAATGGTCGATAATTATTTACATCGTCCAAGTGAAGAGCTTTACGATTTGACAGAGGACCCTTACGAGTTAAATAATATTGCGAACAACCCTGAATATAAAAAGGTCAAATTAAATCTACGAGAAAGGCTTAGGAAATGGATGATCGAACAGCGAGATATTCATTTCAGCGCGGAATTTTTCAATGAGCTGCCCAAATAGAGTAAAACCGGCTTTGCTTTTTGGAGCCCAGATAGTTTTGGTCTTTTGCAGGAATAACGGTAAAAAATAAGTTAGAGTTTGTTAGTTTAGTTGGAAAAGGAACAATGGGTGACCGTTGTTCCTTTTTTTATAGCTAAAAAAAGAGTTTGCATAAAAATTTTGGGATTATGGGTCAGTAAAACGAATTTCTAGGTGAATAGTAAAAAAAGCAGAATTTCATCGGCTTTAAAGGTCTCCCTTATTTTTTTAAATGCTATCCTCATTTGGGATTCCACAGTTTTAACGGAAATATCCATTCTAAGGGCTATTTCCTTGTACTTTAAGCCATCCCGTTTATTTAGAAGTAATATTTCCTGGCATTTGGGAGGTAATTGTTCAATTACCATTTTCAGTTTTTTTATTTTTAGTTCAACATTGCCATTTTCCTCACTTGTATATTCATTGGCCATGCTATATTTTAGATCATCCAGAATTCTGTTTTTGCGTTGATCTTTTCGGTAGAGGTCTACATAGGAGTTATAGGCAGTGGTGAATAGAAACCTTTTCAGGGTTTGGCTTTCTATCAAGTCTGGACGTTTTTGCCAAAGCATAACAAAGCAATTTTGAACTATATCCTTCGCCTTGTCATGATTGTTGGTCAATGTCTTGGTATATGCCAGGACAGGGCCATATAGCTGCTCAAATACCAATTTAAAATTCTCTTCCTTCTGCCGCATATAAGTTTAAAAAACATTCCTAATAAAGTTGTATATAAATTAAATAATTACCCCTTTTTATGGGATAAGCCTGGTAATAAAATAATTTCCGGTTCATACTCATCTGAGCTGCTTTAAGTTGATTTTTTAGTAAGTAAAATCTATAAAAAACTTTGAAGCGGGAAAGCATCCATTACTTTCTTTCTGCTTTGGGAAAGGTAAATTACCAAAGTCTAAGACATAAATTAATGAAATGAATAATGAATCCCCTGGAAATATTGGATACCAGTAATTGCCTTTTGTTGAGATCACACGAACTAGAGTCATGTGTTCTTAAATATTATTTACTCTATCCATTCAAATAAATCATTATTAGCCTTAATAATAAGAACATATTGTATCATTTTTTCGTTCAAACCATTCAAATTAAATTTTAATATAAAAATTCAATGTATTTGACCCGAATTGCATGGTCTATGGGATGAATTGTATCGGATAATTCTTTGAAATTTTACAATATTGTATCACCATGGGAATTAATCTGTTAAGTCTGCTTTTTCTGTATCACCTTTAAATTTAAATTGGCTAGGAATAAAATTTTAAGCTTAGTAGAACAGACAGGTGATTATTAAAGAAAGGGTTACGGGGTTAATTCTTGACGGTCAACACCAATACACTTAAATAAATTAAGAAATATAGAAACAATGAGAAATACAACATCAGTTTATTTACAGTCGCCCAGAGAGAACATACAGGATTTTCACGTTCATTTACCAGTGCCTCAAAATGAAATTGGGTCATCCAATGGAACTATAGTACAAAACCCTGGATACTAATTAATAGTTTGACTTACCACATGGTATAGAGTTTTTGGTCATACGAATTTTGTATGACGAGGTTTGGGTAACTATGGCTTACAATTTCCTTTATTGGAAAATATTTTTTTTACTTGACCATAAAGACGACTTAATAAACATCACTAAACATTATGATAAATCTAAGATTCCTAATATTAGCTTTTTTTATTGTTTTTTCGATTGAAACAAAGGCATTTCAGTTTCCAGAAAATAACAATATTGATTCTCCCAACATTATATTTATTTTCATAGATGATATGGGATATGCAGACTTAAGTAGTTACGGTAACCCTTATATACGGACACCAAACATTGATCGTTTGGCAAAACAGGGCACCAAATTTACAAACTTTTATGTTGCTGCGCCAATTTGTTCACCCTCTAGGGTAGGTGTCATGACTGGGCAGTATCCCTCTAGACATAAAATAAATTCATATCTGGCAGCAAGAGATTACAATACAAAACGGGGCATGGCCAGTTTTTTGGATTCAAAAGCCCCTTTTATTGCCAGAGAAATGAAAAAGGCTGGATATGCTACCGCACATTTTGGAAAATGGCACATGGGAGGGGGTAGAGATGTGGATGATGCCCCTTTGCCAAGTGCCTATGGTTTTGATGAATCATTGGTGTCCTTTGAAGGTTTAGGTGATCGTTTGTTGATGGACAAGGACCATGGTTTATCGGAACAAAGTGCCAAATTAAAACAGGGTAATATAACATGGGTTGAAAAGCACGAAAGAACCTCTATTTATGTAGATAGAACGATCAAGTTTATTAGAGAACATAAAGACGAACCTTTTTATGTGAATCTTTGGACAGGCGATGTGCACGATCCATTTCGCCCAAAGGGAAAGTTTGAAAAAGCCTATGATTATTATGAAAACAATCATTATCAACAAAAATTCCTTGCAGTTTTACATGAGTTGGATATGGAAATTGGGCGCTTATTGGATAGTATCGATGAGTTGGGGTTGGCCGAAAACACATTGATAATTTTTACGAGCGATAATGGACCTACCGATTGGCAACATTATTATAATGAAAATTTCACTCCCCCTGGTAGTGCAGATCCTTTTAGAGGGCGTAAATGGAGTTTGTATGAAGGCGGAATCCGAGAACCTTTTATAGTTCGATGGCCACAAGTCATTCCAGCTGGAGCAGTAGATGTTTCCACTATTTTACATGCGACAGATCTCTTTCCTTCTCTTATGAAAATCTGTGGTATTGAGACTCCCATAAATCTTGATGGGGAGGATATGAGTAAAGCCTTATTAGGGAAGCCTCAATCGAGGATAAGTCCTCTTTTTTGGGAGTATGGAAGTGAGTTTGATATCAAACCAGGAAACCCCAGATTTAGAAGTCCAAAGCTTGCCATGCGCGATAACCAGTGGAAGTTGCTAATAAACCCAGATGGTAAAGGCGTTGAATTGTATAATTTGGAACAGGATCATGCTGAGACTAATAACGTGGCTGAACACCATAAGAATTTGGTGCGTGCAATGTCTAATAAAACTCTGGAATGGTATGACTCCGTTAAGTAAAATCAATAGGTTTGAATTTGTCGATAGTGAGATAGGATATCGAAAGGTATAGATTGTAATTTAGTACTGTATCTGAATAGTTTGAGATAATGTAGACAAACATTATTTTGGATGATAGTTGTGGGCATTATTATGTAGTTAAAACAGGTATTTTTTAAAAATATTTACTTGGCTTAACCACTGTCATAAATATTTTAAAAAAAAATCCAATGAATCTTATGGTAAAGCTTTTTTATTTAGTTGCATTCATTTTAATTATTTTGTCATGCAAAGAAAATCCGGCAACGAAATCACTTCAAATCAAGAAAGGGCAGCCAAATGTCATTGTAATTGTTGCTGACGATTTGGGGTGGAACGATGTAAGCTTCCATGGAAGTGACATAAAAACACCTTCAATTGATGCTTTAGCTACAGAATCTTTTGTGTTTAATCGCTTTTATACTGCACCGGTGTGTTCACCTACGAGAGCAGGATTGATGACGGGCAAATATCCCAACCGTTTCGGAATGCGTTACGGTGTAGTATCGCCCCCTACAAAAAATGGGTTGCCACCAGAAGAGATTACCTTTCCTGAATATTTGGCAAATAATGGCTATGAAAACAGGGCTGCCTTTGGTAAATGGCATTTAGGCCATTCCAATATAAAATACCATCCCTTAAATCAAGGTTTCAATTATTTTTATGGTCATTATAATGGTGCGATAGATTATTTTACGCACAAAAGAGATGCTGAACTCGATTGGCATAAAAACTATAGTACAAGTTTCGATAAGGGCTACTCCACCGATTTGGTGGAAAAAGATGTAATTAGATACATAGACAGTGTGAAAACGAAAGGTGCGTTTTTTACATATGTGGCCTTTAACGCACCTCATTCTCCAATGCAGTCAAAACTTGAAGAACTTAACAAATATGACTTTGACCCCAATATGAAAATGGAAGACTTTCCCGTAGGGGGCATGGCAGGTGCCGAAAGGGAAAAGGAGATATATGGCATGGAGGGACGCGGTAATAATTTGAGACAAACCTTTTCTGGGATGGTCAGTTCTTTAGACCATTCGGTTGGAGAAATAATGCAATATTTAAAAAGAGAAGGCATCTACGATAATACGATCATATGGTTCCTAAGTGATAATGGGGGCGTTGAATATTTTGGAGGGAATAATAAACCGTTGCGGGGACAAAAACATACAGAATGGGAAGGTGGCGTAAGGGTCGTGTCCCTGTTAAAGGATTTAGGGGCACTTAACAAAAAAGAAGAAATTGACCAAGTGGTCGGGTATATAGACGTGTTTCCAACTTTGGCCGATATGGTTTCAGAAATTCCGAAACATCAAGTTGATGGCATCAGCATCAAAAGCAGATTATCTGGCGAACCACTGAGGAAAAGGGACTTTTTCTTAGGGAACGGTGCTCTGGTCAACGATTCCTTCAAATTGGTAAAAGGTGAATTGTTCAAGATAGATGAAGATATGAGTGAAACAAAAAATGTTGCAGATAGTTATCCTGAGGTCTTTGAAAGATTAAAAACCGTGGTTGATTCTTTTAAAACTATTGAAAAGGGAAAATACATTAGAGAACCGAAAGATTGGATTCCCCCTAAAAATTGGAAAATTAAAAAAGCACATGAATAGAGGTGCAAGATTTAGATACGAAGTAACCAAGAAAATTGAACCAATACTAGGTGTTATAATTATACTTACTCTTGTATTGAACTCATGCAGGACTAAAACTAAACAAATTTTTGGTCAGGATAGACCCAAACCGAATATCGTTATGTTCTTGGCAGATGATATGACCTGGCGGGATTGTGAGCCTTATGGCAATCCCGATGTAAAAACCCCCCATATTCAAAAACTGGCAAGTGAAGGGATATCTCTGGACAATATGTTTACGTCCACTGCTATGTGCGCACCTACCAGACAGCAACTCATGACTGGATTGTTCCCTGTTCGCAGTGGTGCATTTCCAAACCATTCACAAGTATATGACGGAGTCAAAAGCCTTGCACATTATTTTGGGGATTTGGGATACCGTGTGGCATTGGTCGGAAAACAACATTATGGACCGGATGCGTCTTTTCCAATGGAATATTTAGGCGGACGACAGCACGATAGCGGAAAGGATGGAGCCGATATTGATTTGGAAGTAATCGAACCAATAGTAAACGACGACAGACCTTTTTTTCTTATAGTAGCTCAGAATCAGCCACATTCCCCATGGAATCGGGGCAATCCGAGCATGTACGATCCTAATAAACTGCAAGTGCCCGACTATATGGAAGATACCCCTAAAACGAGAGAGGGATTATCCCGATACTATGCCGAAATAACATATATGGATAGCCTTCTCGGGAAAACCTTAGAATATGTAGAAATAGCTGGGAAAACAAAAAATACCATATCTATATTCACTAGTGAGCAGGGATATTCTTATCCATTTGGCAAATGGACATGTTATGATTTGGGTTTAAAAACAGCATTCATTGCAAAATGGCCGGGGAAAATAGACCCAGGGACTAGAAATAGAGCAACAGCACAATATGTGGATGTAGTACCTACACTATTAGAAGCTATAGACGAAGTTCCACAAAAAATAAATACGGGTATTTCAGATGCAAAGGATTACAATGGGTTTGACGGCAAAAGTTTTTTGAAAGTTCTTATGGGCAAGAAAAATGAGCACCGTGATTATACTTATGGGATTCAAACAACCAGAGGTATAATTGATGGTTCCGAATCTTATCCAATTCGTTCTGTGAGATCGCATAAATACAGGTATATTCAAAATCTAAGTTCCGAAAGCAATTTTTATAACATAGTTGTAGTACGCGACAGTATATATAAGGATTGGATACAAAATGCTAAAACAGAAGAAGAACTGGATTGGGTCAAAAAATATCAAAAAAGACCATTTGAAGAATTATATGATTTAGAAAATGATCCATTTGAGAAAATCAATTTAGCGGGAAGACCGGAAATGGCAAAAGTGAAAAATGAACTTTCCGCTATTCTTGAAAATTGGATGGTACAACAAGGAGATAAAGGAGTGGAAACAGAAAAGGAAGCTCTTAAGCGTCAAAAAGGAAAGGGCAAGTGGATGTCACACGATCAAAAGTTAAAGGAAAAGAGTAACTAATATTAATTGAAATTGATTAAGAATGAATATATTGAAAACTGTACTATTATTCGTTGTCTTTACAATTGGTTCTATATTTTATTTTAAAGAATCAAAAGGCTCTTGGGAATTACTGGCCAATGATGATAATCGGCCAAATATCATTTTAATAATGTCCGATGATATGGGGTATTCTGATTTGGGCTGTTATGGGGGTGAAATAGAAACTCCAAATTTGGATTATTTGGCGGATAATGGAGTTCGCTTTTCTCAGTTTTATAATGCCGCACGTTGTTGCCCCACAAGGGCATCACTAATGACGGGCCTGTACCCGCATCAGACCGGTATAGGCCATATGACTAATGTTCCTGGGGACCCGAATTCACATGATTTAGGTGTACCGTCTTATAGAGGTTTTTTAAATCGTAACAACGTTACCTTAGGAGAACTTCTAAAGTTGAACGGGTATAAAACCTATTTGTCAGGAAAATGGCACCTGGGCATGGATAATGAAAATCAATGGCCTTTACAGAGGGGGTTTGATAAATTTTATGGAATTCTTGCTGGAGCATCCAATTACTTTAAACCTGAATGGCCAAGGGGTATTACTTTTAATAATGAACAAATTGCAGTCCATGAGGACAACTACTATACCACTGATGCATTTACGGGCCATGCCATAGAATTCATCGATGAGTCGGAAAGGAAGGAAAATAAAAAACCGTTTTTTTTGTACTTGGCTTACACCGCGCCTCATTGGCCATTGCAGGCTCCGAAGGAAAAAATAAGCAAATATTTAGAACGATATAAAGATGGATGGAGAGAATTACGTGAAAGTCGTTATGATAAAATGAAGAAATTGGGTTTAATAGATGAAGGGTGGGCCCTTACCTCTGAAGATGCTATATCTTGGAATACATTAAGTGACACCCAAAAAGAGGAACTCTCGCTTCGGCGGGCAATCTATGCAGCACAGGTAGATCAGATGGACGAGAACATAGGAAAGTTGGTATCACATTTAAAGGATAAAAAATTATTAAAGAACACTATTATTATTTTTTTAAACGATAATGGAGCTTGTGCAGAAGGAGGTATGTTAGGTGGAGGAAATTCTGAAAACCTACGGACAAAATCGGGATATTTTCTTTCTTACGGGCAGGCATGGGCGAATTCATCCAACACGCCTTATAGAAAATATAAACATTGGGTGCATGAGGGGGGTATATCGACCCCAATGATTGTGCATTGGCCAAACAATATCGACCCGAAATTAAACGGAAAAATAATTGATCAATATGGTTTTCTACCGGATATCATGGCGACTTTTGTTGATATTTCCAATTTAGAGTACCCTAAAGAATTTCAGGGAAATATTATACCACCTATGGAGGGAAAAAGCTTTCTTCCTTTACTACAAGGCCAAGAGGAATCTATTCATTCTGAACCTATATTTTGGGAACATGAAGGCAACAAGGCGGTTAGGTTGGGCAATTATAAATTAGTAATGGAATGGAAGTCTAACGAAGATAATAATTGGGAGCTATATAACATTGAAGAGGATAGGAGTGAAATAAACAACCTAAGTGAGAAGGAGCCTGAAAAAGTGGCTCATATGATTGAGATGTGGAATGATTGGGCTAAGGAAAAAAAAGTACTTCCATGGGACGAAGCACTTAATATCATGGTTGCACGGAAAACAAAGCATTAGCAATAATCAGCCGATGAATATTTGGAAGTAAGCAAAAATTTACGAATAAAATTGAATTCACTATTATGTTAAATAAAACCAATCTGAATTACGTTAGGAAAGAATCAATTCTATGGGCAATTAATTTGTTGCTCTGCTTTGCAATATCTTATGGACAAAAAAGAGAACAGAAGACTAGACCAAATGTACTTTTAATCCTTGTAGATGATTTAAAACCTACTCTTGGCACTTACGGAGACACAACAGTTAAAAGTCCAAATATAGATAACTTGGCATCGATGGGGATGCGCTTCGACATGGCTTATGCCAACCAGGCGGTTTGTGCTCCTTCTAGGTACAATTTGATGTTGGGGTCCAGATCGACAAGTACAGGTCTATACAGTTTTGGAAAAGACTTTAGAGAGCCATTCCCTAACGCAATTACCTTACCACAGGTATTTAAAAATGCTGGCTATCATACCGAGTCCATGGGCAAGGTATATCATATTGGACACGGAAATACCAACGATGAAATATCTTGGAGTATTCCACATCATAAAGATAAGGTTATCGAATATATCGTTCCCGAAAGTACGGGGCGGGAATTGACCAGGGAAGAAGCATTCTTTGAAAATACCAGAATGTATGTTGCAGATACGCCTAAGAACAAGGACCTTCCTAGAGGCGCAGCTTGGGAAAGTCCAGATGTATTGGATGACGCATATGCCGACGGTAGAGTGGCAAATGAAGCAGTGGATCGTTTACGAATGCATAGTAAGAACCAAGACAGTCCATTTTTTATGGCCGTCGGTTTCGCTAGACCCCATTTGCCATTTTCAGTGCCACAGAAATATTGGGATATGTATGATCCACAAAGATTGCCGATGCCACAATTTGAGGGTTATCCCGAAGGATCACCCAAGTTTGCTGTAAAAAGGGGAGGAGAGATAGATCAATTCACTCCAATTCCAGTAGGCCCTGACTTATACGAAGATTCATTGAAGAGGAAATTGATCCATGGATATTACGCAAGTGTAAGTTATATGGATGCACAATTGGGCAAAGTACTAGAAGAACTTCGGCGACTGGATTTAGATAAAAATACAATTGTTATATTGTGGGGAGATCACGGTTGGCACTTGGGTGATCACGGTATTTGGACTAAACACACTAATTATGAACAGGCCACCCGTATTCCACTGATATTTGTGGCACCTGGGATTACTCAACCTGGAAGTTCAACTAACCGAATTGCTGAAACTGTAGATATTTACCCAACACTGGTTGATTTGGCAGGGTTGAAATTACCGATCACTCCTCAGCCTTTGGACGGAACAAGTTTAAAAGCGTCATTGGATTTGGATGCAGAAGTCCTAGGAAATTCGGATTATGCCTATCACTCATATATCAGGAATAACTATTTAGGGGAAGCTATCAGGAACAACCGTTATCGTATGGTAAGATGGACCAACCTTAAAGATAATGCGGATGTTATATACGAATTATTTGATTATAAGACAGACCCCAATGAGACTAAAAACATTGCTGGACTAAATAAACAAATCGTAACTAACCTTCAGGATATTTTGAACTCACATCCTAAAGCAAAGACAGAATAGGGAGCCGTGATGTAGTCCTAGGATTAAACCAATAATAAAATTTAGGGTTTACGTTATTTGATCTACTTAGGCACTTTCAGGAGTAGCCCTAATTTTTAGAACACATAGAATATAAAATGCCCTTGGATTTTATTTAGGGGCATTTATTATGCCCGATCTTG
>NZ_JALKBB010000039.1:0-48198 GCF_023016025.1 Arenibacter sp. S6351L
GTATTCAATAATGGTCAATGATTTATTGACACTATATAGGTTGACGGAACAAAGGAACGGCCTATTTTTATTTTAGTAGTAAATCAAGGGGTTTTCACACCGGGTGTAGGTAGGCGTCCATAGAGCATTTCACCTTAGTGAAAGCGGCCTGGACGCTGCGGCCGTGCAAAGTCCGTAGATTTCAAGAAAAGAAAAATCAGCCTAGCGTTTTTTGGTTCGTTTTTTGGGCGATGCAAAAAATGAACAGAACACGAACTCTGGGATAGTCTATCCTATCTTTATCCAATTCACACACAACTTTTGGGATTGATCCGAAGTTCCAATAAGTGATCTATTAGAAAAATTGCCTTACATATCTAGAAAATAAGCCTTATTTTCATAATATGGCATTTAGCTAAAATTGGAATGCCACAAATTATATACAAATACCTATGGGCAAAAGAGTTATCATCATCGGATCTGGGTTTGCATCGCTTTCTGCATCCTGCTATTTGGCAAAACAGGGATACGATGTGTCTATTTACGAGAAAAACAAGACCGTTGGGGGCCGAGCTAGGCAATTTGTCCGGGATGGTTTCACTTTTGATATGGGGCCAAGTTGGTATTGGATGCCGGATATATTTGAAAGTTTTTTCAATGATTTTGGCAAAAAAACATCGGACTACTATCAACTGGATAAGTTGGATCCTGCCTATAACATTTACTTTTCGGACGATGTTATTACCATAGGGGATAGTATGGACAAGATTTGCGAAGAATTTGAGCGAATTGAAAAAGGCAGTGCAGAACCTTTGCGCAAGTTCATTAATAAAGCACAGGACAATTATGAAATCGCCATTCACAAGATAGTCCTTCGCCCGGGCCTTTCCCCTTTGGAATTGGTTAGTAAAGATACCATAGTGCGTCTGGACCAGTTCTTTAAATCTATAAGTGACGAGGTCCGAAAACGTTTTAAAAACCCAAAACTAATTTCTACCCTAGAATTTCCAGTGCTGTTCTTAGGGGCCAAGCCCAGCAAAACCCCATCCTTTTATAGTTTTATGAATTTTGCCGATTTTGGACTGGGCACCTGGCATCCCAAAGGCGGAATGCACCAGGTTATTAGAGCCATGGAGCTTTTGGCTTTGGAATTGGGTGTCAAAATTTACACAGATCAGGCAGTAACAAAGATTGAAGTAACCAAGGGCAAGGCCACAGGCATTAGTGTTAATGGAAACACCATTAAAGCAGATGTTGTACTGAGCGGTGCCGATTACCACCATTCGGAAACATTGTTGGACCAACAATTTCGCCAATATTCCGAAGCATATTGGAACAAAAAAACCTTTGCCCCGTCCTCCTTATTATTCTATGTGGGGTTTGATAAAAAATTACAAAACGTATCCCATCATAACTTATTTTTCGATACCAGCTTTGAACAACACGCCAAAGAAATATATGATGACCCCAAATGGCCCGAAGCACCGCTCTTCTATGCCAACTTTCCGTCCATCACAGATTCCAGTATGGCTCCCGAAGGATGTGAAACAGGCTTTTTCCTAATTCCCATTGCCCCAGATTTGGAGGACACCCAAGAACTCCGAAATAAGTATTTTGATATTATTTTAAACAGGTTTCAAAAACTTACCGGGCAACAAGTAAAAAATAGTATTCTTTTTAAGGAAGACTTTTGTGTAAATGATTTTATTGACCAATACAATTCCTATAAGGGAAATGCCTATGGCATGGCCAATACCCTGTTGCAAACTGCCTTTCTTAGACCCAAATTACACAGTAAAAAAGTAGATAATCTATTTTTCACCGGCCAGCTTACCGTGCCTGGTCCAGGCGTACCTCCAGCCCTAATTTCCGGAAAATTGGTGTCGGAACTTATTGTTAAATATCAGAAAACTTAAATATGAAGTCAATTTTTGATACCGTTTCCCTGGAATGCAGTAAGCTCGTCACCGAACATTACAGCACCTCCTTTACCTTGGCCACCAAAATGTTGGCTCCGTCCATAAGAGGGGATATATATAACATTTATGGCTTTGTACGGTTTGCCGATGAAATTGTGGACAGTTTTCACGATTATGATAAGTTGTTTTTATTGAATAAATTTGAGAAGGATTTGAAGGATGCTCTGGAACACAAAATAAGTCTTAATCCCATTCTAAATTCATTTCAACATACCTTCCACAAATATGACATTCCACTGCATTTGGTGACCTCATTCCTGAAGAGTATGCGGATGGACTTGGAAAAAAGGATTTGTCTTACGGATAGCCAGTATCAGGAATATATTTATGGCTCCGCGGATGTGGTTGGCTTAATGTGCTTAATGGTTTTTGTACAGGGAGACCAAATAGAGTATGAAAAACTTAAACCCTCAGCTATGGCCTTGGGATCTGCTTTTCAAAAGGTGAATTTTTTAAGGGACTTAAAAACAGATTTTGAAGATTTGAACAGAACTTATTTCCCGAACACCAATCTCCAAAATCTGACAGAGGAAGCCAAAAACAAAATTGTTGAAGAAATAAAATCCGATTTTAAATTGGGATATTCCGGCATAATTCAATTGCCCCGTGAAGCTAAATTTGGTGTTTATACAGCATATAGATATTATTTTAAGTTGTTGAAAAAATTGCAGGACACGCCTTCATCGCAGATCATGGGTACTAGAATACGGGTTTCCAATCTACACAAATTTAGATTATTGGCCAATTCGTATATTAACTACAAATTAAAACTGGTTTAGGATGAAAATGTTGATTTGGATTTTAATTTTCTTCGCCACTTTTTCCTTTATGGAATTTATGGCCTGGTTTACCCATAAATATATTATGCATGGTTTCTTATGGTCATTGCACAGGGATCACCATAAAAAGGACCACGATTCATGGTTTGAAAGAAACGATGCATTTTTTTTGTTCTACGCCGCGGTCAGCATGACTTTCTTTTGGCTAGGCTCCCAAACCGATTTTTGGTACGGATGGCCCTTAGGGTTTGGCATATTGGCTTATGGAGCCGCTTACTTCCTGGTTCATGATATTTTTATACACCAAAGGTTTAAATTGTTCAGAAATGCAAATAATTGGTATGCCAAAGGGGTAAGGAGAGCTCATAAAATGCATCATAAACATTTAGGAAAAGAGGACGGGGAATGTTTTGGAATGCTAATGGTACCCTTTAAGTATTTCCAAAAAAAAGAAAAATAGAATTAGGGCCCTAATACTACTTACTTAACAGGCCGTCTATAAGCGCCCTTGTTTTGCTACTGTTCCAATCTGCAGCACCGGTTTCCGCTACAACAATTTTACCTTCCTTGTTAATAATGTATGTAGTTGGAAGGAGCTTGGATCTAAGCGTTTTAGGCGTTTCTGAAGCAGGATAGTAAACAGGGAGATCCAAATTCTTTCTTTTTAAAAAGTTCACCACTTTTTGACGGTCGTCCGAAGTAACGAACATAAACGTAACCTTATCACCATAATCATTATATAGATCCTGCATACTCGGCATTTCCGCTACACATGGAGGACACCAAGTTGCCCAAAAATTTACAAGGATTACCTTTCCCTTTTGATCTTCAAAATCAAATGACCTATTTTCCAAATCGGTCAATTTCCACTGATACGAATCCAAAGGAACCTGCACCCCCTCCTTTACCATTGCAGCACTTGTAGATAACAATTGGCTAGCAAAAACCTTTACTTTAAATCCTAGCGGAGTAAATAACAACACCAGAACGGCAAGAATAAAAACACCGTTAATAATCCACTTCTTGTTAGGTACCATCATATAGTCTCTATTTAGCAATAAGATCGTCCAAGATGGCCTTTACCTTGTCATTGTCCCAATCCGCTACCCCTTCCTTACTAATTACTATCCTTCCCTCCTTATCCAACAAATAGGATCGTGGTGGTTTGGAACCATCTACAGGCATGGGATCCCCTACTATGGAATAAGTTACCGGAAAAGTAAAACCGTGATCCTCCATGAATTTCTCTACCGGTTCCCTTTCCTCATTGGTAATGATATAAAAATCTATCTTACCCTTATAATCATCATATAATTTTTGGATACTTTCCACTTCGGCCTCACTTGGAATATTCCAAGACCTCCAAAAATTGATAAAGACAACACGACCTTTAGACTTCTTAAAATTGAAGAAATTCCAATTGGCATCTTTTAATTTCCAATTGTAATCCTTAATCTGTCCCCTATTGATTTCTTTAGTTACTTCCGGTGAAAAGGAGAACCATTTATTTAACAACACCTTGCTATAGTCGCCCAAGGGCGTTACAAAAAAAGATAGAATTAAAGCCATAAAGGCGATGTTCAAAACAGTTTTTTTACGAATTTTCATTTAATTTATCCTTTTGTCAAAACTAAAAAACTCCTGATGAATATCAGGAGTTTTTATAAAGTATTTACAACACTAAATTAAGCCGCGTTCTCCCTTTTTATAACGTTAAGGGCGGAGCCTTCATTAAACCATTCAATCTGCGATTGATTATAGGTATGGTTTAATTTAATAGTGTCCTTAGAACCATCTTTATGTACCAATTCCAAGGTAATTTGCTTTTCTGGGGCAAAATCCTTTATATCGATAAAGTTGAAGGTATCGTCCTCTTGTATCAAGTCATAATCACTTTCATTGGCAAAAGTTAATCCCAACATACCTTGTTTCTTAAGGTTGGTTTCATGGATACGTGCAAATGACTTAACGATTACCACAGCTACACCCAAATGTCTTGGCTGCATGGCAGCATGTTCACGTGACGATCCTTCTCCATAGTTATGATCTCCCACAACTACTGTTTTTATGCCAGCGGCCTTGTAAGCCCTTTGTGCATCAGGAACACCAACATACTCTCCAGTAAGCTGATTCTTTACGAAATTTGTCTTTTTATTGAAGGCATTTACCGCTCCTATCAAGGTGTTATTGGCAATATTATCCAAATGACCTCTAAAACGCAACCAAGGACCAGCCATGGAAATGTGGTCTGTAGTACATTTTCCAAAGGCCTTGATCAATAATTTAGCCCCTTGAAGACTTTCCGGTTTTATAGGAGTAAAAGGATCCAACAATTGCAAACGTTCTGACTTGGGATCTACCTTTACTTCAACACTCGAACCATCTTCCATTGGTGCCAAATAACCTACATCTTCCACTTCAAATCCTTTTGGAGGCAATTCAATCCCCAATGGCTCGTCCAATTTAACTTCTTGTCCGTCCTCATTGATCAATGTATCGTTCATTGGATCAAAATCCAATCTACCTGAAATTGCAATTGCAGCCACCATTTCTGGGGAACCTACAAAAGCGTGGGTATTTGGATTTCCATCTGCCCTCTTGGAAAAGTTACGGTTAAAGGAATGGACTATAGTATTCTTCTCATCACCTTTTAGATCACTACGATCCCATTGTCCTATACATGGACCACAGGCATTGGTAAATACCGTTGCTCCCAAATTTTCGAATATCTGCAACAAACCATCACGTTCCGCTGTAAATCTGATCTGTTCAGACCCTGGATTGATACCAAAATCCGATTTTGGTTTTATCTTTTTATCAACAGCCTGCTTGGCAATAGAGGCAGCCCTGGTCAAATCCTCATAAGAAGAATTGGTACAAGACCCTATTAGCCCCCAATCCACTTTTAAAGGCCATCCGTTAGCTTTCGCCTTTTCTCCCAACTGCCCTACCGGAGTAGCTAAATCTGGGGTAAATGGACCATTAAGATGTGGCTTAAGCGTGTTCAGATCTATTTCTATAATTTCATCAAAATATTTCTCAGGATTGGCATATACCTCAGGATCTGCAGTCAAGTAATCCTTAACGGCATTTGCTGCATCGGCAACATCATTTCTATCCGTAGCCCTTAAATATCTTTCCATAGAGGCATCATAACCGAAGGTAGAGGTAGTAGCCCCAACTTCAGCGCCCATGTTACATATGGTACCTTTACCGGTACAAGAAAGATTTTTGGCACCTTCACCAAAATACTCTATTATGGCTCCGGTACCACCCTTTACGGTTAGTATACCAGCCACTTTTAAAATAACATCCTTGGCAGATGTCCAGCCAGAGATATTACCGGTTAATTTTACTCCTATCAATTTTGGAAACTTAAGTTCCCAGGCCATTCCGGCCATAACATCCACAGCATCGGCCCCACCTACACCAATGGCAACCATTCCAAGACCCCCGGCGTTAACCGTATGGGAGTCGGTTCCTATCATCATTCCTCCAGGAAAGGCATAGTTTTCAAGAACTACTTGGTGAATAATACCAGCACCTGGCTTCCAAAAACCAATTCCGTACTTATTGGAAACAGATTCCAAAAAATTAAAAACTTCGGCACTGGAAGTATTGGCAACTTTCAAATCTGCCACAGCTCCACTTTTTGCCTGTATAAGGTGATCACAATGAACTGTAGTTGGTACAGCTACTTTTGGTTTTCCAGCCTGCATAAATTGTAACAATGCCATTTGCGCAGTAGCATCCTGACAAGCGATTCGATCCGGTGCAAAATCAACATAGTCCTTACCTCTATTAAATGCCTTGGTAGGCGTACCGTCCCACAAGTGGGAATACAAAATTTTCTCTGAAAGGGTTAAAGGTTTTCCAACAATTTCACGCGCCTTATCAACACGTTCGGACATGTTGGCATACACCTTTTTAATCATATCAATATCGAATGCCATTATCTATAAAATTTTAGTTTAAGTTATTCTTCAAAATTAAGAAAATACCTTACGTTTATAAAACTTTTAAACTAAGAATACGACAAGAATACGCCAATTTTATGTAATTGTAAAAAAGATTGCCCTTATAGGAATGTAAATGCAATAAATTTCATTTTTTTGAGCCTATAAAAATCGAGTAATTCTTGCTTATTTTAGTCTACTATAAAAGCTTTCGAATAATATCCTCTTCGGAAATTCCTTCGGCCTCCGCCTTATAATTTTTAATAATCCGATGTCTCAGGATTCCCAACGACACTGCTTTGACATCTTCAATATCCGGAGAAAATTTACCGTTCACGGCAGCATGTGCTTTAGCTCCCAATATTAAATTCTGGGAAGCTCTAGGCCCTGCCCCCCAATCTATGAACTGCTTTACAAATTCCGAAGCACTATCTTGATTCGGTCTTGTGCTATTCACTAATTTCACTGCATATTCCACCACATTGTCGGGAACTGGAATTCTACGGACCAAATGTTGAATATCCATTATTTCCCCTGGAGTAAACAAAGGAGTGATTTCATGCTTAAAATCGGAAGTTGTTTCCTTTACTACCTTAATTTCCTCAGCGATAGATGGATATTTCAATTCTATGGCAAACATAAATCGATCCAATTGCGCTTCGGGCAATGGGTAGGTGCCTTCTTGCTCTATTGGGTTCTGGGTTGCCAAAACATAATAGGGCAAATCCAATTTATATTGATTACCAGCTATGGTCACCGCTCGTTCCTGCATGGCCTCCAACAGGGCTGCTTGGGTTTTGGGCGGGGTACGGTTTATTTCGTCGGCCAAAATTATATTGGAAAAAATTGGCCCTTTTATGAACTTAAAGTTCCTATTTTGATCCAATACCTCACTACCTAGTATGTCACTGGGCATAAGATCTGGGGTAAATTGAATCCTTTTAAAACCCAATCCCAAAGCCGAGGCAATTGTATTTACCATGAGGGTCTTGGCCAAACCCGGAACTCCTATAAGCAAGGAGTGCCCCCCAGTATAAATAGAAAGTAGTATTTGATCTACCACTTCCTCCTGCCCAATAATTATTTTGGCTATTTCCTTTTTAAGAACCTTATTTTTTTCAACTAGAGCCTTAATTGCAGCTACGTCTGACATGCATTTATTCCTTTACCCAATTATTTGCAAAATCACAATCTTTATTCGCGGAATTAACACTCACATAGGTATCTTCAATATGCTCGTCCATCCATTTTTTAATGGCATTATACTGCTTTTCCCTAAGCGCCAATTCCTGAATCTTTATATAATCCTTTGCAAAATCGGCAACATGTTCATCATAACGATTGGTGATTTTCATGATTTTGTACTTGGGAGCGCCTCCTCTGGGATCATTCTCCAGAATTGGCATGGAAATTTCATTGTCCTTAATGTCCCTCACTTGGTTATAGAGCGATGGCTCCATTTTGGTAAGTTCAAATCTGGAGCTATAGTCCTGTGGGTTTCTTAATAAACCTCCGTCAAACTTGGTTTCCTTTTCATCGGAAAAGTTTAAAGCTGCGGCCGCAAAGGTAAATTTACCATCCAATACGCCTTTTCTTATGCTATCCAATTCCTTCTTTGCATCATCCAATTCTTTTTGGGATATCTCCGGGGTTATAAGAATGTGTCTTAGATCCAACTCACGGCCCCTAATTTTTTCAACATATATAATGTGATAACCAAAATCGGTTTCGAACGGTTCTGAAATCTCACCTTCCCTCAAACTAAAAGCCACATCCTTAAATTCCTTAACAAATGGAGTCTCACGGGTCATACTGTAAAACCCACCTTTGGATTTGGATCCGGGATCTTGTGAATATAAAATAGCCTTCACGCTAAAGCTAGCATCATTTTCCTCAATATCTGCCTTAATCCCATTTAGTTTATCTATAACTTTTTGCTTTTCTTCATCGGAAGCCTTGGGCTGCTTTACGATTTGGGCAATTTCCAACTCCGCACCAAAAACGGGTCTCTCATCCACTGGAATCTTATTAAAGAACTGCCTAACTTCCTCCGGAGTAATCTCTATTTCCGAAACAATTTTGTTCTGCATTTTTTCGGAAAGCATCCTTAACTTGTTGATCTTGTATAGTTCTTCACGAAAACTGGCCTCATCATCCTTTTTATAATAATTTAAGACTTTCTCCATGGAACCGATCTGGGACACCAGTTGTTGCAACTGTCTATCCCCTTGGGCATTTACCTCATCATCCGAAACCAAAATACTATCCTGAACAGCCTGATGCGCATATAAGCGATCTTCCATTAACTTGCCCAAAAGGCCGCATCTTGTTACATCGGCAGTGGAAGCCCCTTGACTCTTAAGATCTATCAAAGTTTTTTCTATATCCGATTCCAAGATTACATAATCTCCTACCACAGCAGCTATCCCGTCCAATTTTATCCTTTTAAAATTGTTGACAGTATCGTTTTTCGAAATCATGGATTCCTCCACAATTACCTCTTGTGGTTCTACCTGAGTGTCTGGAATATTTTCTGATTCCTGTGCAAACATCATCCCTGTCAACAATAAAATAGAAAGGGAAAAACCTGTTTTAATTACCTTGTTCATAAACTTCAAATTCTTTTTCTTTAATAGCTTCATCCATTACCTCTACCTCCAATTTTTTCATATAATCCAACTTCCTTCTATTTAAAAGCAGTTGTTTAATGGTAGGTTCAATATAAGTAAGGGGAGCAATATCGTTGATTTCCAACATATCGTTTACCTTCGCCAAATATACCCCTAAAGAGTCCTGTAATTCAAAAAATTGTGATTTTTTTAAGTACTTGTCCTGATTTTCAACGGTTAACGGAGTAATTTCTTCCATAACCCGAAAAACATTTACCCAAATAGAATCGTTAAAATTGACTTTACTAAATTGTACACTAATAGAATCCAAATAGCGTTTATCCGATTCCTTAAAATCCCTTAATTTCTTGGCAACCAAATCCTTGTCCAAATATTGTATAGGCAATTCTACAAACCTCAACTGTATTATCCGTTCCTTCAATTTAAAATTTTCCTTTTCGCGCTCATAGAACTCAGTGAGCTGGGAACGGGTTATAGCGGTATCATGGGATTGAAGGACCAATGCCTCCTTATAGGCCCCTGTGTATAAATCTGTTCTGTAATTGGACACCAATTGCTCAAAATATTCCAGCTTCTCCTCGGGAAGATTTATTTTGGCCTTGGAAAGCAAAAGTTGTTTATAAGCCCAATTATTAATATAATTATTGACCAAAGAGGTACTGTCCTCCTTGGACATATTGGTCAAAAGCAACTCTTTTAAATCCTCCTTGTACAAATAGGTTTCCCCTACCCGGGCCACAGGAATTTTGTCTTCCTTCTTCTTAAAAAGGGAATCACAGGATATAAAAGTGCATAGCATTACTACACTCAGTAAAAATATCGAGACTTTTTCCAGCTTTATTTCACAAAAATCCATTCCGCAAATTTAGCAATTAAGCAGCATTATGCAAGTCTTCATTTCCCAATAAAAATCCCCAACATTTATCGGATGGTTTACTGCCTATGTTATTCCTTTTATTATTAATTTTATTCCATGGCGGATAGACAAATAAAACTAATTTGGGATTTTAGGGGTGAATCGGCCCAGAATACAGCGAAGCACCACAAAATACATCTTGAAGAATATGTGCTGGCACAAAATTTGACCTTAAACATTACAGGAAATACGGACCTAAACAATATGCACTCCATTGCATATATGGTTGTAAACGAATCCGAGATGATTGCCGTTAGGGATGCCTTAAAACCGCATCGAGGTGAAGTCTACACCCCAATAGACTAGCCAAAATATAAGTAATAAAACCCATGGGCAGAAGATTCTTTTTTCACATTATCGCCATAACGACCCTGCTTTTTTCATGCGCCACACCTATTGAAGATCCAGACTTATTGAGTATGGCCCTAGCCTCCGACAATTCCAAAATAAGGAACGTTATGGATAGCTTGGCCCAATATGAGCTACAAGTTAGGTATACCCGAATAGACAGGATAAAGGACAGCATAATTTTTACAGACTACAATTTTCAGGTTAAAGACAGCAACTACTTCTACCCGGCAAGCACGGTTAAAATCCTAACCGCCGTCCTTGCTCTAGAAAAATTGAACGAAATGGATTCCCTGGACCTATACACCCAATTTTATGTGGAAGGCGACTCACTGGAAACAACATTTGCCAACGAAATCTCCAAGATTTTTGCAGTAAGTGACAATGAGGCCAATAATCGACTTTTGGAATTTTTAGGTCAGGACAGAATAAACCAAAGTTTGAAGGACAAGGGCATAGCAGCTGTGCGCATCTCCCATCGACTTTCAACGGAAAATGCTTTTGAGGTAACTACAAGGCCACTTATTGCTTACTTAAACGACACCACAACAACTTGGTTAAAACCGAGTGTGAACAAACCCCCAGTACCCTTGGCCCTGAACGGGATAAAAAAAGGAATGGCCTATTACGAAGAGAACACCCTAATTAATGAACCGTTCGATTTTAGCTTAAAAAATTATTACCCTCTTAGCACCCAGAATGAAGTGCTAAAAAGGATAATTTTCCCGGAACAATTCCCGAAAAACGAACGATTCAATCTTAGTCCCGACCAACATAGTTTTCTCCTAAAGGCCATGAGTGACCTTCCCAAAAACATGGGGTACGATGAAATGGATTATTATGATGGTTATTGTAAGTTTTTTATGTTCGGAGATACCAGGGATACCATTCCGAAATATCTCAAAATATATAATAAAGTAGGCAATGCCTATGGCACTATTACGGATTGTGCCTATATAACAGACAGTAAAAATCATGTGGAATTTATGCTGGCCGCCACCCTTTTGGCCAATAAAAATGGGGTTTTCAACGACAACACCTATGAGTACGAAGATATTGGACTTCCGTTTTTAGCACAATTGGGTAGAGAGATCTACAATTTAGAAATAGCCCAAAAACAACGACAATGACAGCCTTAAGCTTTGACTCCTTTACCAAAAAAATCTACATCAAAACCAATATGGAAAAAATCTATTGGGCCTGGTGTACAGCTGAAGGGATTACGTCTTGGTTTTTGAGCAAGGCCACTTATATATCACCTGATGGCCGTGCCAAGACAGCACAAGAGATTATTGCCGAAGGGGACAGCTATATCTGGGAATGGCACAATTGGGACGGTCAGGAAAAAGGAACAGTAACAAAGGCGAACGGCACGGATTTTTTTGAAATCACCTTTGCCAATGTTTGTAAGGTTTCGGTTTCACTCGAAGACTGTGGCGATGATATACTTTTGACATTAAAACAATACAGCATACCCACAGATGATGACAGCAAATTAAACATCCATTATGGCTGCAGCAACGGATGGACGTTCTGGTTGGCAAATCTTAAGGCCTTTTTGGAATATGGCATTTTGTTGAATGAAACACAAAATGATCTGCGACACCAACCTCTCGCAGGATTTGAATTTGTGAATATTTAGGGGATGTCAATATTATAAGAATTTAACTAGTTTAAGGACAGCAACAAATCTTCTTATTTCCTATTTTTGGGCATTTTTCAAAAATGATAACAAAACCTCGTATCGCCCTAATTATCGGAATAGTTTGTATTTCCATATTCCCGGTATTGGTGAAACTGAATTATACTCCGGGCCTTATTTCCGCCTTCTATCGCATGGCTATCGCGCTAAGCATAATCTTGCCTTATGTTCTATTTACCAAACAATTGAAAATCCCGGATCTGCGCACATTATTGCTTACCATTATTTGCGGAATATGTTTTGGATCTGACGTGGCGGTTTGGAATATTGCCATTCAGGAATCCACGGCCACACAAGCATCGTTCTTGACCAACCTATCCCCGGTTTGGGTGGGCATCGGTACATTTTTCTTTTTAAAACCCAAACCCTCCATTAATTTTTGGATAGGTACCGTTATTGCCCTTATAGGAATGGTTACCTTGGTAGGATTTAAATTCTTTGCCCATCTTTCTTTTGATATTGGCTTTAGTTTTGGATTATTGTCCGGGGTATTCTATGCCATCTATATTCTAATTAGTAAAGAAGTGCTGGCCAAGACATCTGTCTTAAACTTCATGACCCTTAGTCTAATTTCTTCTTCTTTCTTTTTAGGGATCCTATCATATGTGCTAGGGGAGCCTTTTAACGGCTTCTCAAATATTGGTTGGTTTGTACTTTTTATCCAAGGATTGGTCTGCCAGCTATTGGCATGGTTGTCCATCAGCTATTCCACCCAACATATGCGGGCCACAAGAGTCTCCTTAAGTCTATTGGCACAGGCCATCTTGGCCACTATTCTGGCTTGGATATTTCTCAACGAGCTAATTACCCCACAAATGATTCTTGGAGGCATTATCCTACTCTTTGGAATACGACTTACCTTTTACGACAAGCCACTTGTTCCACCGATAAGGAAAAAGGTTAAACTCCCGCCTCTTTAATGACTTTCAAGGTCTTTTGTAGTCCGGTCTTGGCCACCTCCAACAAATCCATACTGTGGTACTCCGGATTGTACAGCTCCAAGGAAATACAGCCATTGAAACCCGTGCTTTTAAGGTCTTTTAAAATCTGTGGCAACGGTAAAATTCCGTCACCTGGAAAAACACGATGTTTGTCCTCCATATCTTTTAACTCTATGCCTTTAGGTGCATCGTTAAACTGAAAAATAGCAAAAATATCACCGTTCAAAAGCCTTAATCCTTCAAAGCCTCCTTCCGAAATGTACATATGATATACATCCGGTATTATTTTGGCTTTCGGGTGATTGGCATCCAAGGCCACAGCTGTGGCCTGACCCATGGTCTTGAGAGGGAACATCTTAACAAATACCAAGGCCGGTATTACATTGTACTCCTTTATTCCAATTTCCAATAATCTTCGATAGCAGGACGCAACAAAGGCAACATCATAATTCTCCCCCACCTGATTGGGTATGGCCTGTACATAGGTACAGCCTATTTCAGATGCCATTCTCATTCTATTTTTGGTGGCTGCCAAGGAATTTTGAAACTCTTCCTCATTCTTGGGAATGCAACCCCATAACCCTATCATACTGGGCACAAACAATCCGGCTTCCTTTATTTTAGCACCTAATTTCTTAAGATCGCCACCACTCTTCTCATATTCTGCCAAATCGCTGTCCCAGGGTTCTATAGCATCGTAGCCAGCCGCTATGGCAATCTCTACTTTTTTTTCCAAACCCTTTGCAGGTCTAATGGTCGCCGTATCCAAACAGATAGGCCACGGACTCTGTCCGTTTTGATATCTTTTTTCTTTCTTTGGAATTTCCATCGGCAGGGTGTTGGCCAATGAGACTGTAGCAACACTAGCAGTTGCTGCACCTGCAATAAAGGATCTGCGATTCATATTAATGTCTGTTATTCGACTAAAATATGAAAAAAAGTGAAGTATATGTTACTTGAAGGCAAGAACCGAAGGTTTAAGATTCAAAATAAAACCAACAAGACATCAAATGGCACAAAGATCATTTACCCTGTGGCCAGTGAAACCAATTACAACTAAAATTTAATTGATTATCCTTGAATAGGCTCCCCGTAAAGGTCAAAATCTGCTGCTTCAAAAATATGAAGATCAACAAATTCTCCTACTTTCAGATAATGCTTTGCAGCATCAACCAAGACTTCGTTGTCCACATCGGGGGAATCGAACTCCGATCGACCCACAAAATATTTACCTTCCTTACGGTCTATAATACAGCGTAAAGTTTTACCCACTTTTTCTTGGTTCAACTCCCATGAAATCTGTGATTGCAGTTCCATGATCTCCGAAGCCCTTTGTTGTTTCACCTCTTCAGGAACATCGTCTATCAAATTATAGGCGTGTGTATTTTCCTCATGGCTATAGGTAAAACAGCCCAATCTTTCAAAACGCATTGCTTCTACCCAACTTTTCAAGGTTTGAAAATCTTCCTCGGTCTCCCCGGGATAACCAACAATCAAAGTGGTCCTAATGGTCATTTCTGGTACTGCAGCCCTAAAGTCCTGCAACAATTTTGTTGTTTTGGCCTGAGTAGTTCCCCTACGCATGCTCTTTAATATAGCATCTGAAATATGCTGCAATGGAATATCCAAGTAATTACAGACCTTAGGCTCTCGTTTCATCACTTCCAGAACATCCATAGGAAATCCGGTAGGGAAAGCGTAATGCAATCGGATCCATTCAATGCCGTCTACCTTCACCAACTCGTTCAGCAATTCTGCCAAATTCCTTTTCTTATAAAGGTCCAATCCATAATAGGTAAGGTCTTGAGCAATAAGGATCAATTCCTTAACCCCTTTGGCTGCCAATTTATTAGCTTCCGTGACTAGATCCTCTATACGGGTACTCTTATGTTTGCCCCTCATGATGGGGATGGCACAGAAAGAACAAGGACGATCACATCCTTCAGCAATTTTTAGATAGGCGTAATTTTTTGGAGTGGTCGTTAGCCGTTCCCCTATAAGTTCATGCTTATAATCGGCCCCCAAGGCCTTTAACAAATTGGGCAATTCACTTGTTCCGAAATATTCATCCACATTAGGGATCTCTTTTTGCAGGTCCGGTTTGTATCGTTCACTTAAGCAACCTGTAACAAATACCTTATCCACTTCCCCAGCTTCCTTTTTTTGAACGTATTCCAAAATGGTATTTACACTCTCTTCCTTGGCATTGGCAATAAAACCACAAGTGTTTATAACTACAACATTCCCTTCCTCCTCATGCACAACTTCCTTATTGTTGGCCGTCAATTGCCCCATCAATACCTCTGAATCGTACACATTCTTGGAACACCCCAAGGTTACAACATTAATCCTATTCTTCTTAAGTGATTTAGTACGCATATTTTTGAAATAAAGTGCAAAAGTACAACTTGAAAAAAGATTGTAGTCCCAATATATCTTTTTTTATTCTTTAAACGTTAAACCTTTATAACCAATTGAACTCTAATTCATAAAGCCCTATGAAAACCCAATTTCTTATTTCTGGTTTATTCCTCATTTGTTGTTTAATGGGATGTTCCAAAGGGAATGATGATCAAGTGCCAATTCCACCTGAGGAAGCCTTGTATTTTCCACCATTAAATTCTGACGAATGGGAAACTGTTTCCATCGAGGAACTCCAATGGAATTCAAGTGCTGAGCAACCACTTTATGACTTTCTGGAAACAAATAAAACGGATGCCTTTATCATTTTGAAGGATGGAAAAATTGTTTTGGAAAAATATTTCGGAAGCTTTAACGCCACCAAAAACCATACTTGGAACTCGGCAGCAAAGACTTTGACTGCCTTTACCGTGGGAATTGCCCAAAGGGAAGGATTTCTAGCCATAGACAATGCCTCATCGGACTATATGGGAACGGGCTGGTCCTCCCTCACCCCAGAGCAAGAAATACAGATTACCGTAAAAAATCATCTTACCATGACATCGGGCCTTGATTTTACTGGTGAAAATAGTTTTTGTACTGATGTGGAATGTTTGATATACAAAGATGACCCCAATAGCTTCTGGTATTACCATAATGCGGCCTATACCTTATTGGATAATATTATAAGCGGAGCAGTTGACCAAGATTTTAAGGAGTACTTTAATGAAAAGGTCCGCGACAAAATTGGGATGCAGGGATCTTGGATAAAGACGGGATATCTTAATCTTTATTTTAGCAATGCCAGAAGTATGGCAAGGTTTGGACTGTTGAGCCTCAATAAAGGCATATGGGAAGACACCCCAATTCTGGACGACCCCAACTATTTTAGAGAAATGACCACGACTTCCCAAGAACTGAACAAGTCATATGGCTATCTCTGGTGGCTGAATGGAAAAAGTAGCTTTAGAATACCAGGTTCCGAAGAATTGTTCCCGGGAAAATTAACACCCAATGCTCCGGACGACCTAATAGCCGGACTCGGTGCCTTTGACCAAAAATTATATGTGGTGCCAAGTAAAGGATTGGTAATTATACGAATGGGCGATTCTGCCAATGAAGATGAATTGGGCCCAACTACTTTTGATAACGATTTGTGGGAAAAAATAAATGACGTGATAAACTAAAATCCGTAGGTATCAAAATCATTAATTCACAGGTTGAAGCTGAACTACATCTTCCAAGAACCCTATGGTTTCCCTTTTTACAGATTCCAAATCCTTTGACGTAATATAGGAGGTCATTACATGGTTGCCTACCTCCGGAAACGCAACTTTACGTTTTAAATTGCTCTTTACACCCAGTTCATCGTACATTTCCAACAAGGCAGGAACCGAGACTACCTTATCCTGTTCCTCCTCATTTTTATAGTAATATCCTAAAAAGGTAGGTTGATCGATGTGCTGAAAGACTTCCGGTTTCATTGTAACATCCAACAAAGCCTGTAGCTGCGTCAATGCCTCTACCCTGTATTTTGTAGTCCAATAGCTCTGTTTTAAAGAATCCGCTTCAGATTCATAAAAATCGCTATCCATAATGGTTTTGGCTATCTCCAATCCCCAAGGTCCGGAAAGTAATACTGCAGTAGGGTCGTAAATCCTAACATTCGGGGAATACAAAAGAAGGCCTGCGATATCCTTATCCCCTTGAGCCAAATAAAGCGCCAGGGTACCTCCTGTGGAAGTGCCCATAACAATAACCTTTTTACCAATCTGTTTTGCTATCGCCAAAGCCTCTTTGGCCGATTCAAAGTAGTCCGTTGCCGTTAAATGAAGCATTGCCTGTTCTTCCTGTACACCGTGACCTTTCAAACGGGGCAAGTATACATTGGCACCATACCTCTGTCCCAATTCCCTGTGCAGAGGCGCACCTTCCTCATGACTGGCAGACCAACCATGGAGATAAAGGATAGCATATTCGGTTTTGCTGGGGATAGAATCGTACCAAAGAATTTGCGATTCGTTATTGGCCTTAATTTTGGTATTTACCTTTTCCCTCTCGTATACACTATTTTGAAGTTTGATCAAATCGGTTTCCATTGCAGGAAGGTCCATGGTCAAAAGGGGTTTATCCACTTTGGGCCCCAAAAAATAGACAATCAGCAATAACAATAATAAAAGAAATACAGCTTTAAATAATCGACGGATTATCTTCATTATTTTCCACTAAAAAATGAATCCACAAACTCAATCTTATTAAAGACTTGCAAATCATCCATTCCTTCCCCTACCCCAATATACTTCACCGGAATCTGGAATTGATCTGAAATACCAATAACCACACCGCCTTTAGCGGTACCATCCAATTTTGTAACCGCCAAGGAAGTCACTTCTGTAGCCTTTGTAAACTGTTTTGCCTGTTCAAAGGCATTCTGGCCTGTAGAGCCGTCCAAAACCAGTAGAACCTCATCCGGAGTACCCTCCACCACCTTTTGCATAACGCGCTTCACCTTGGTCAATTCATTCATTAAATTAACCTTATTATGCAATCTTCCAGCGGTATCAATAATTACCACGTCCGCATTCTGCTTAAGGGCAGAACTCAGGGTATCAAAGGCCACTGAGGCCGGATCACTCCCCATATTTTGTTTTACAATAGGCACATCTACACGATCTGCCCAAACCTGAAGTTGGTCTATTGCAGCCGCCCTAAACGTATCGGCCGCTCCGAGCACTACCTTTAAACCTTGCTTTTTAAATTGATATGCCAATTTACCAATAGTGGTTGTCTTACCTACCCCGTTAACCCCAACTACCATTATAACGTAAGGCTTTCTTACCAAGGGCACCATGAATTCCGTTTCATTTCCAGAATTGGTTTCGGATAGCAATCCCGCTATTTCCTCCCTTAATATGACATTAAGCTCATCTACGCCAAGATATTTATCCTTGGATACACGGGCCTCTATACGGTCTATTATCTTTAAAGTGGTATTTACACCCACATCGGAAGAAACCAATACTTCCTCCAAATTATCCAAAACATCATCATCTACCTTGGATTTTCCTACTACCGCCTTACTAAGTTTGGATAAAAAATTGGTCTTGGTCTTTTCCAGACCCTTGTCCAAAGATTCCTTTTTTTGTGTGGAAAATATTTTCTTAAATAAACTCATATTTTTGGCATGTTCCTTTTTATCAAAGATATAAAAATAAAAAAGCTACTTTCATCAGAAAGTAGCTTTATAACCAATAAATTTAGGTTATTAATTTTTTTTCAACCAGTCGTTTACCATTTCTGGGCTCATTACAGACTCCATAAAAGTGTAAGCACCTGTTTTAGGTGACTTTACCATTTTAATGGCCTTGGTCAATCTTTTTGAACTTGTTTGTAAACTCGCTACCGTTTTCTTTGCCATGACGTATTATTTAATTTCTTTATGAACTGTCATTCTCTTTAGAATAGGATTGAATTTTTTAATTTCCATCCTATCTGGAGTGTTCTTTTTGTTCTTAGTGGTTATGTACCTTGAAGTACCTGGCATGCCAGATTCCTTATGCTCTGTACACTCCAAAATAACCTGAATTCTGTTACCTTTCTTTGCCATTGTTATCTTAGTATTTCAGGATTATTTAATTAACCCTTTTTCCTTTGCTTCTTTTAAAACAACGGAAATTCCTTTTTTATTAATACTCTTTAGAGCTTTAGCGGAAACCTTTAAGGTTACCCAACGATCTTCTTCTGGAATATAGAAACGCTTTTTAGAAAGATTTACATCAAATCTTCTTCTGGTTTTATTAATCGAGAAGGACACATTGTTCCCAAACATGGCTCTCTTTCCAGTAACATCACAAACTTTTGACATCTCTCTACTTTTATTTTGTTATAAACAGGGTGCAAATTTAAATTAATTTTATGGGACGGACAAAATTCTTTGTCAGAATTTTAAAATTTCTTTTTGAAGCATTTCAAAAGCCTTATTTACAGTCTTTTGCACAATTCTTTCACGCTGACTTCCCATACGATATTTCTCTACCACTGTAGCTTTAGGGGAAACAACCGCTATAAACACAGTCCCCACCTCAGCATCTGAGTCGCCTTTTGTTGGACCTGCATTCCCTGTAGTGGCAATAGCAAAATCCGTCTTTAACATTTTTTGCAGATTGGTGGCCATTTCAACGGCAACTTCGGCACTTACCACAGAAAACTGGTCAATTGTAGTCTTCGACACCTTGAGCACCTCTATTTTGGTTTCGGTGGCATAACTCACAATACTCCCTTTAAAATAAGCCGATGCCCCCGGTATACTAGTTATCTGTTGGGCTATTTTTCCTCCGGTACAGCTCTCCGCCGTCCCCAAGGTCATCCCCTTTTTTGTCAATAATTGGGCAATTACAGATTCCACGGGCTCGTCCCCTGCCTCTCCAAGGACAAGGTCCCCCAAAAGATTTCTAATTTTTTTCGCCTCAATATCGACCAAGTCATTTAACTGCTCACTGTTGTTTCCTTTTGCAGAAAGCCTGAGCCTTACAGAACCAAGGCTAGGTAGATAGGCCAATTTCACCATACTGGGCAGGTTGTCCTCTACAGAGGATATCCTATCCGCCAAGGAACTTTCCCCTATACCATAGGTAATGATGGTCTTATGCACAATATATGGCCGCTTAAACTCCTGTATAATTCGTGGAATTACCTTGGATGTTATTAGATTCTTCATCTCGAAGGGCACACCTGGCAATGAAACAAAGGCTTTCCCTTCCCTTTTAATCCACATTCCGGGTGCCGTACCAAATTCATTGTGGAGCACATCTGCCTTGGAAGGCACCAAAGCTTGATTTTTATTGACCTCCAACAAGGGTATTCCCAAGTGTTTTTTAAAGATAGCCTCTACATGGGCCAGCACTTCCTTGTTTTCCACCAAAGTATCATTGAAATATTCGCAAAGCGTATGTTTGGTGATATCATCTTTGGTAGGGCCCAGTCCACCCGTTATTATAATAACATCGGCCCTAGCTTCCGCTTCCTTAAGTGCTTCGAGAATATGCAGCCTTTCATCCTGTACCGAAGAAATCTGGTACACGGAAACCCCAATCTTATTTAGTTCTTGGGCAATGAAGGCAGAATTTGTATCTATAATTTGACCAATGAGAATCTCATCGCCAATAGTTATGATTTCAGCAAACATTAAATCCTAAAGTCGTTTTTCAATTCTGATACCACTTGATCTACGTCCTTTTTAAGCAAAGGCACCAGTCGCTCAATTTCTTCCGTATTCTCTTCCTTTTTTCCCAAAGTTTCTATCTGAAGAGCTATTGCCCGGGTTTGTTCCATACCCAGCAAATCTACATTAGGTTTAATTTTATGCGCCAATTTATATACACTATCATAATTTTTCACCACTAATGCTTTCTCCAGTTCGTCCAAATCTTGGGGAACTTCTTCCAAAAAAACAGCAACGACCGATTTAATGAATTCATCATCACCATCTGCCATTTCATTTATCTTGTCCAGACTATAAATCATCTATTTTATATTTAATGAGAACATTTGTTCATTCTCCAAAGTACCCGAAAGATAATCATTTGCACTTATTCTACCAACACCGGCAGGGGTACCTGTAAAAATAATGTCTCCTTTTTTCAACGTAAAAAAACTGGAAACATAGGAAATTATTTCATCGATCTTCCAAAGCATTAAACTGGTGTTCCCTTCCTGCA
The DNA here is from genome assembly GCF_023016025.1 of Arenibacter sp. S6351L. Lineage (NCBI taxonomy): Bacteria > Pseudomonadati > Bacteroidota > Flavobacteriia > Flavobacteriales > Flavobacteriaceae > Arenibacter > Arenibacter sp. S6351L. The sequence goes on from NZ_JALKBB010000039.1 coordinate 21,348, forward strand.
CAACCTCATTGTTCTTTTTAAGTTGGAAGTTTAAATGGTTTACATCACCAAAACTGGATTTCGGCAACCATTTACCTATGACCGCAGATCCATCAAAACCCTTGGCCTTTTCCCAAGGCAATCCTTTTTCCTTTAATTGGGACTGAAGATCCCTAGCTGTAAAATCTATTCCTAAACCAATTTCATCATAATAGGTATGGGAAAACTGGGCATCTATGTGCTTGCCCACTTTTTTAATTTTCACCAAAACTTCCACTTCGTAGTGTATGTCATTGGAAAACTCGGGGATATAAAAATCCTGTTCTTTTGGTAAAACAGCGGAGTCCGGTTTAATAAACAGGACCGGATCTGTAGGCCTCTCGTTGTTCAATTCCTTTATGTGATCAACATAGTTGCGACCAATACAAATAATCTTCATATTATATAGAAATGTTTAGCACCCAGCTTTGGAATTTAAACCCAGCATGTATATCAAATAAAGCTTTCAACAATAAATAATTACCCTTATTAAACCCTTAACCCAGCTTATTGTTCAACTTGCTCAATTTTATTTGGGTCAAAACCTTTTTAGTGTACAGTGGAAAATCGGCGTTCAATATCCAACCAAAATATCCAGGTTCATTTTCCAAAACGGCATGTACTTTTTTACCCTTGTGTTTTCCGAAGGAAAAAATCTCCTCCCCATCTTCATCCAACACAATAAATCCCGCAAAATCTACCGATTGTTTTCTAGTTGTAAATTCGGATAGCTTTTTAATGTTGTTTTCCAATTCAGGATAACGGTCCAATTGTGACAATAGCACTTCATAGGTAGCCAAGGTATCCGCCTCCGCACTATGGGCATCTATAAGATTTTTATCGCAATAGAATTTATAGGCCGCCTCCAAGGTTCTTTTCTCCATTTTATGAAAAATGGTCTGCACATCCACCGAAACGGTATTCTTCATATCAAAATCTATTTCGGCCCTGAGCATCTCTTCTGCCAAAAGTGGAATATCGAAGCGATCGGAATTATAACCTCCCAAATCACAGTCCTTGATCATTTTATGAATTTCTTTGGAGAGCTGTTTAAATGTAGGTTCGTTGGCCACTTTCTCGTTAGAAATGCCATGAATAGCCACCACTTCGGCAGGGATTTCCATTTCTGGGTTAACCAGCCATGTTTTGCTTTCCTTATTCCCATTTGGATAGACTTTTAGAATAGCTATTTCCACTATTCTATCCTTGGCAACATTAGTACCTGTGGTCTCCAAATCGAAAAAACAAATTGGCCTTGTAAGCTTTAATTGCATGATGTAGGTTCTTTATGCAAATATAGTTTTTACAAAGGTTTTGGCTAAAAATAGACCCACAAAATGTTCAAAATCCTCTTCATTGCAGGGAAATCTATGGATATGAATCAAAATTAAATGTGTAGACTCCTGGCCATCCCTACAAACCATGGAACAAAGCAATACTTTAAAACCAATAGAGGACTGAACAAAACAGTAGAGATTTACTAAATCTCCCTATTCACGTCCCAAGCCTCCAAGTAATCGGCTACGGCCTTTACAAACATTCCGCCCAAGGCCCCGTTCACTACCCTGTGATCATAGCTATGGGATAAATACATCTTACTTCTGATGGCAATAAAATCGCCCTCCTTGGTTTCGACCACAGCGGGCATTTTACGTATAGCCCCCAATGCCAGGATACCCACTTGGGGCTGATTTATAATTGGCGTGCCAAAAACACTGCCAAAGGTACCTACATTGGTAACGGTATAGGTACCGTCCTTTACCTCATCTGGTTTTAATGCATTGTTCCTGGCCCTCTTGGCCAAATCGTTGACCGCTTTGGCCATGCCCACCAAGTTTAACTGATCGGCATTTTTAATCACGGGAACAATCAAATTTCCATCGGCCAAGGCCGCGGCCATACCTATATTTATGTTCTTTTTCTTTATTATGGTATCTCCGTCCAGGGATATATTCACCATAGGATACTTCTTCAAAGCAATGGCCACAGCTTCCATAAAAATAGGGGTAAAAGTAAGTTTCTCACCTTCCCTTTTTTCAAAGGCATCCTTGACCTTATTCCTCCAATTGACCACGTTGGTCACATCTACCTCTACAAAACTTTGTACGTGTGCCGAAGTAGCAACACTTGCGGTCATATGCTGGACTATCAATTTACCCATACGGGTCAAAGGAATATGCTCGTCCCCGTTACTGGGCTGTTCCTTCTCCAAAGCCGGTTTAACCACTTCTTGTTTTGGTTCCTCTTTTTTAACAGGAACAGGCTTGGTTACGTGCTCCACTTTTTCGACCACAGGCATTACATGCTCTTCCTTTTTTTCCTCAAAAGGTTGTCCCCCGCTTGCCTTTCCGGAAGCAACATATTCCAAAATATCATTTTTTGTCACCCTGCCTTCACTTCCCGTACCATTAATGGTATCCAACTCGGCCAAGGTAATTCCTTCCTGCTTCGCTATATTTTTTACCAAAGGGGAATAAAATCTATCGGATCCACTATAATCCATTACCGGAGCGGTAGCGCTTTCCTTGGCACTCAACACCGCTACTTCCAATTCCTCGACTGCTTTGTTCGGGGCATCTTCTTTTGCCGCAGAAACTTCACCATCCTGTTCATGTTCAGAACTAAAACCACTTCCGTTTAATTCTATAATGGCCACGGTCTGACCCACCTTAACAACATCATCTATATTGAATAATTTCTCCACCAAAATGCCATCTACCTCGCTAGGAACTTCGGAATCCACCTTATCCGTAGCAATTTCAAAAACCGCTTCATCCATTTCTATGGTATCACCAACTTCCTTCAGCCATGAGGTAAGTGTTGCCTCTGCAACACTCTCTCCCATTTGTGGTAATTTTAGCTCAAATTTTGACATATCCTTATTTAATACACTTGTAATGATTAATAATTTGCAAAACTAATAAATAAAAGGCCATATTTTTGACTTTTATTCATGCTTTTTACTTACAACTCCTATACTTTTAACGAATTCTCAAACGGAATTCTATTCAGAATGCTTCTTCCCAAAGTCACTTCATCGGCGTATTCAAGTTCATCCCCCACGGCAATACCCCTTGCAATGGTCGAAGTTTTTACCCCCAAACCTTCTAATTGCCTGTATATATAAAAGTTGGTGGTATCCCCCTCCATGGTAGAGCTTAAAGCGAAAATTAATTCCTTAATTCTCCCTTGCTTCGCCTTGTCGACCAAAGAGTAAATTGTCAAATCTTGTGGCCCCACACCTTCCATGGGGGAAATTTTCCCGCCAAGGACATGGTATAGCCCTAAAAACTGACCTGTATTTTCAATGGCCATCACATCCCGAATATCCTCCACCACACAAACAAGACTTTCATCCCTCCGAGGGTTTGAACAAATCTCACAAACCTCTACATCGGAAATATTATGGCAATTTTTACAGAATTTAATATTGTCTTTTAAGTTGACCAACGCATTGGCCAATCTGGCAGTTTGCTCCTTTGGCTGCTTTAAGAGATGCAGGACCAACCTCAAGGCCGTGCGTTTTCCTATTCCCGGTAATTGGGACATCTCATAGACCGCATTTTCCAATAATTTAGATGAAAATTCCATATCCACAAAATTACAATTTTATACCATTATATTAAGGCATTCCCCCTAAAAGTAAATTTCAGGGATTGAACAATCCAAATCATCAAGGCACAACAATAAAACATTTACTTAAGCCGCAATTGTAAACACGACCTACTTAATGGATGTTGACATACTTCATTCCCAAGCATCCAATTTAGCAACACACTTCTTTTCCGAATTACTACTTACCTTTTACCGAAACATACAACCTTTCATCGACAGACCTGCTTTATGTATTTACATTTATTTTCAAGCCCAAAACCCACCATCTAATTAAGCCTTCACCTAAAAAAAATACAATACAAGAAGTTAAATCCAATGGAATAAATAAGTACATTATATTCTGATTTACAATAAATTAAGAACATATACCAAAACCTATATTTAACATTTCGAATTCTTGTAAATGCCTTTTAGAACATTAAATCCCATAAAATTAACGCTGATTTTCAGAAAATTAAGATAAACTTGTGAGAGGTTTATTTTGATAATATAATTATTAACCTTTATTTTGTCCTAGGCATAGTTCCCCCAGTCCTATAGCCGCAACGCAATTAAAATTTATTGGCTTATTCCCTATAAGGAACGGCACCCAAATATTGGTGTTAACACTCTGCTATTTTGAAGTTAAAGTGTGTTAATACTTGTAAGCAGGTAATAGAATATTCGTACTTTAAGGTGTATATAAAGAAATTGGTCATTGATAACGCTATATATTTATAGTTAATGGTTAGTGTTTAGTATAGTCTATCAATGAAAGAAACCCGGAACATTTGTTCCGGGTTTTATTTTTTATATCATAATTCTTAGTCCCTTACCACCTTATTATGGCGCTGCCCCAAGTAAATCCACTACCAAAGGCGGCGAGCACCACCAAATCTCCAGACTTAATTTTTCCCTGCTCCCAAGCTTCGGTCAATGCAATAGGTATAGAGGCTGCAGTTGTATTACCGTATTTCATAATATTATTGAACACCTGGTCATCCCCTAGGCCAAACTTATTTTGTATATACTGGGATATCCTTAGATTCGCTTGATGGGGCACCAACATATCTATATCCTTAGCTTCCAAATTATTAGCTTTTAGCCCTTCTATGATTACTTCACTAAACCGGACCACGGCGTTCTTAAAAACAAACGGACCGTTCATATGGGGCAAATAAGATTCATCGTTAGGATCATTATCTTCCAAAATATCATTGACCCAACGCTTTCCCATCCCTGGCGCTATAAGGGACAATTCCTCAGCATGCTGTCCTTCGGAATGCAAATGGGTGGAAAGAATACCCTTTTGGTTATCTTCCTCCCTACTTACGATGGCAGCTCCTGCCCCATCGCCAAAAATCACTGAAACTCCCCTACCCCTGGTAGTCATATCGAGTCCGTGGGAATGAAGTTCGGATCCTATCACCAGAACATTTTTGTACATCCCCGTTTTTATATATTGATCTGCGACGGACAATGCATAAACAAATCCCGAGCATTGATTACGTACATCCAAGGCACCAACTGTCTTTATGTCCAAATCCAGTTGCACCAAGACCCCGGGACCAGGAAAATAATAATCAGGACTTAGTGTGGCAAAGACGATAAAGTCTATATCATTTTTATCTATTCCAGAGCGTTCTATAGCAATCTTTGCTGCTTTAACGCCCATAGTGGTAGTGGTGTCCCCATCACCTTTTATAACGTGTCGTCTTTCCTGAATACCAGTACGCTCCTGAATCCAAGCATCATTGGTGTCCATTATTTTTGACAAATCATCGTTGGTAACCACATTTTTAGGTACATAGTAACCTAGACCAATTATTTTTGAATTGAACATCTATTGGAAAATTAAGTTTTTGGGAAGCCGTTGCCCCCTTCTTTTTCTATTACAAAATCTAAAATATGAGAAATAAATTTAGTTACACACAATTTAAATAAAAATATATACGAATATGATGATTTTGGTCATACGGCCATAAAGGGAATTTTAATAAGCACAATGACATTAGTATCGTTTTAAACCCACTAAAAAATGTCAGTTTGTCACCTCTACCAACAATGGTATTTTTTTTGACAGTGTTAATTCGTTAAACTTAAAAAAAATAGAAGTATGGCCACAGGCAAGATCAATGTTTCCGTAGAGAACATATTTCCGCTCATAAAAAAATTCCTATACAGCGACCATGAAATATTTTTACGGGAGCTCATTTCGAACGCAACAGATGCAACTTTAAAATTAAAGCACCTAACTACTATAGGGGAAGCCAAGGTAGAATATGGAAATCCACTTATTGAGGTAAAGATCGATAAGGAAGGAAAGAAAATACATATTATTGATGAAGGTGTAGGTATGACCGAGGAGGAAGTACAGAAATACATCAATGAAATTGCGTTTTCAGGGGCTGAAGAATTCTTGGACAAATACAAGGATTCTGCCAAAGACTCAGGTATAATTGGTCATTTTGGACTAGGATTCTATTCTGCGTTCATGGTGGCATCCAAAGTAGAAATTATCACCAAGAGCTATAAAGACGAACCTGCAGCACATTGGACCTGTGATGGATCGCCCAATTTCACCCTTAAAAAGGCTAAGAAAACTACCCGTGGTACGGAAATAATCCTTCACATTGCAGATGATTCCACAGAATTTTTGGAAGAAGGTAAAATTGGCACCTTACTTAGAAAGTATAACAAGTTTATGCCTATCCCCATTAAGTTCGGGACTACAACGGAGACCCTTCCCAAACCGGAAGGAGCTAAAGAAGAAGATCCTGCACCTACAAAGGAGGTAGACAACATAATCAACAATCCCAATCCGGCTTGGACCAAACAGCCAACGGAATTAACGGATGAGGATTATAAGGGGTTCTACAGGGAACTCTACCCAATGCAATTTGAAGAGCCTTTGTTCCACATCCACCTAAACGTAGATTATCCTTTTAATCTGACAGGGATTTTGTATTTCCCAAAATTGACCAATGATTTAAATACCCAAAAGGATAGGATTCAATTATACCAAAACCAGGTTTTTGTCACTGACAACGTGGAAGGAATTGTCCCTGAGTTTTTAACCATGCTGAGAGGGGTTATAGATTCTCCGGATATTCCGTTGAACGTTAGTAGATCTTACTTACAGGCCGATGGAGCGGTCAAGAAAATATCGACCTATATCACCCGTAAAGTTGCCGATAAACTAAGCTCCTTATTTAAAAATAATAGAGAAGATTTTGAAGCAAAATGGAACGATATCAAAATCGTTATAGAATACGGAATGCTTTCCGAGGACAAATTCTTTGAGAAAGCGGATAAGTTTGCATTATATCCTACAGTAGACGGAGCATATTATACCTTCGAGGAACTACAGCAGAAACTAAAAGCCAACCAAACGGACAAGGACGATAAATTGGTAATACTTTATGCCTCCAACAAGGAAGAACAACACAGTTATATAGAGGCTGCCAAGGCCAAGGGATTTGAGGTTTTATTGTTAGATTCCCCTATAGTATCCCACTTAATGCAAAAACTGGAAACTTCCAAGGAGAAAATTTCCTTTGCCAGGGTAGACGCTGATCATTTGGACAATCTCATCAAAAAAGAGGACACCCAAATCTCCAAGCTGTCCGACGAGGAAAAAGAGACCTTAAAAACCGATATCGAGACTGCCATCAACAACAAAAGCTATACCATTCAATTGGAAGCTATGGATAGTAGCTCTTCTCCGTTCATTATTACAGAACCGGAGTTTATGCGACGTATGAAAGAAATGCAGCAAACCGGCGGTGGTGGAATGTTCGGCATGGGAAACATGCCGGAAATGTACAATTTAGTGGTGAACACCAACCATGAATTGGTTTCTGAAATTTTAAACACAAAAACGGCCAAAAAGAAAGAGCGACTTATTAACCAGTCCCTCGATCTGGCACGTTTATCCAAAGGATTGTTGAAAGGTGAAGAACTTACCAAGTTCATTAAGAGAAGTTATGAAATGGTGAAATAATCATTTTTTAATGATAATTATAAGAAGCTGAATTGCCTTGTGCAATTCAGCTTCTTTTATTTATACCTTTAGCAAATGGACTACCCTTGGCACCTCTATCTTTTGGCATCTATTTATGTATTGGCAGGTATAATGCATTTTATTGTTCCAAAAGTCTATTTGCGCATAATGCCCAGATACTTGCCCAATCATAAGCTATTGGTATCCCTAAGTGGCCTGGCTGAAATTCTTTTGGGTCTGGGACTGTGCTTCCCTGCTACTAAAAATAGCTCTATCATCGGCATCATTTTAATGCTTACCGTATTTCTATTGGTTCACTTCTATATGCTAAAGGGCGAAAAAGAATCGGCAGGAATCCCAAAATGGATCCTAATTCTAAGAATCCCCCTTCAATTTGTGCTTATGTACTGGGCCTATTCCTATTTTGGAATATAGTGTACCAAGGCAAAAATCCTCTTGCACAAAACCTCTTTGGAACAAAAATTTGAACATAATAGGAATAAGGCAAATGCCCAAATAAAGTAAAACCATCTTAATATTAATTTACAGTGGTTTTCTATCTTTATCATATGAAAGTTATTTCCACAAATATTGGAAAAGCTACCACCTTTCTATGGAATGGAAGGGAGGAGCAAACAGGGATATTTAAATATCCAACGGACGAACCTCTTTTTCTAAGTAAAATTGATGTTCTAAAGGATACCGTTATAGATAGGGTACACCATGCCGGATTCAATAAAGCCTGCTACCTTTTTGCATCAGGCCACTACCCGTATTGGAAAGGGTTATATCCGGATTTGGAATGGGATTGGGGAATGTTCGGAGAAAATCTTACCGTAGAAGGCTTGGATGAATCCCAAATGAGAATCGGTGACATTTATAGTATTGGAAGCGCCTTAGTACAGGTCTCACAGCCTAGGGAACCCTGTTATAAGTTGGGAGTTCGCTTTGGCAATGCCAAAATATTAAAGGAATTTATAGATTATGGCTATTCCGGAACCTACGTTCGTATATTGGAGGAAGGCCAAGTAAAAACAGGAGATAAGATTATATTGCTGAAAAAATCCGAAAACACTCTGACAGTAAAAGAATGCTTTCAAATTATTCTTGCAAAGGAAAAAGACCCCATAATTCTTCAAAAAGCGATCAATAACCCTTCGCTACCTGAGTATAAAAGAGATCGACTTAAAAAATACGTATAGCAGAAAAGTAAAATAGGGACCGATTGGCCCCTATTTTTTACTATAATAATATTTACTTTTTCATAAATTAATTCACCGAAATGGTTTCATAATAAGTTTTGGTACCTTCACTAACAGATACTGTATACTCATCTTTTACAGCATTGGTAAAGTTGAAAACCTTTCCTACAACCAATTCTTTATCAAATTTTTGAGTGAAGACAACCCTGTTGGCACTGTCTACAACATTAATAACTACAGGACTTAGCTTTTGGTTCAAGTAGTTTAAATAAAGAACATCACCGTTTTTTCTAAAGAATGGTTTTGTAATCTCATCACGTGCTATAACATTTACTTCAGAATCCTCTACACTTATGGTAAACTCTACAGTCCTGGTAAGGCTTTCCATCTTTAAAAAATAAAGACCTTCCTCTAATTTCGATAAGTCGAACTTTTTGGTATAATCTTCGTCTTCCTTAATATTCTCCATGAATATTTGATGCTTCTCCGTATCGGTCAAAGTCAATGTAGAAGATTCAGTTTGCTTATTTAATTTAAGAACCAATCTTTTTGCTTCTTTAACTGTTGTCAAGTACATTCCTGGGTCGTTGGCCATAGCTATAGTACTACTAAGTAATAAGGCTGCCACTGCTGTTAATTTTAAAACTGCTTTCATAACATTTAGGATTTAATATTAATAAATCATTTATATGGCAAATGTAGACCAGGTATTCCCTTCCCACTACTCCAGAATTCTCCAGTTTCTATTCTATTTTACCATCGCTGTATATTAAATAATTGTTAATAGGTTAATTTTAGACACATTTAGGTTAATTTTGCACAGAATTGTCCAAAATAGCTGTATTACCTTTACTTAACCTAATGAAATTAACTTATGATACCTAAACCTACATTTGAGGCCATAGAACCTGATTTCGGTCATTCTTACACCTATCAACAGTATGATGAACACAACCCTAATAAAATTGGGGTATGGCACTATCACCCTGAAATTGAACTGGTTTATGTCAATGGGGGTTCTGGAAAGCGACAAATTGGAAGCCACGTTTCCTATTATACCGATGGAGATTTAATCCTAATTGGATCCAACCTGCCCCATTGTGGCTTCACTGATGTACTTACAGGCAATAAAAACGAAAGCGTGGTACAAATGAAACAGGATTTTTTAGGGAACGATTTTTTCAATATCCCCGAAATGAAAAAAATTCAAAGCCTTTTTCAAATTGCTAAAGGAGGGGTTGCCTTTACTGGTAGTACGAAGAAAAAAATTGGTGAAAAAATTGAAATCATGGAATATCAGACCGATTTTCAACGTCTTCTCTCCATTCTGAATATTTTAAATGAGTTGGGGAATTCCAAGGAATATCAGGTATTGAACGCACAGGGTTTTTCACTTCAAACGGAAGTAAAGGACAATGACAGGATAAACATTGTTTTCAATTACGTAAAAACAAACTTTAAGGAGGAAATAACCCTAGAAGAGATTTCTGATTTGGTGAGTATGACAGTACCGTCGTTCTGCAGATACTTTAAAAAAATAACAAATAAGACCTTCGTACAGTTTGTTAATGAGTGTAAATTGGTACATGCCTCAAAATTATTGGCAGAAAAGCCCATTAGTATAACAGAGGTATGTTTTGAAAGTGGATTCAACAATTTCTCACATTTCAACAAGTCCTTTAAAGCTTTTACCGGTCAGAATCCGTCAGAATATAGAAACGAGCTGAAAAGTGTACTTCAATCGTGAACCCTTTATGTACGAAAAAAATAGAGCTACAACTCCCAGATAGTGACATAGTTTATTATCCCAATTTTTTAAGCGCAATTGAAGCGGATCATTATTTTAAGGCGCTTAAAGAAACTACCCCTTGGCAGCAGGATGATATTACAGTATTTGGCAAAACATATCCCCAGCCCAGGTTAACCGCCTTATTTGGGGAAAACAGCAAACCCTATTCCTATTCCAATATTACAATGCATCCACATGCATTTACAGCCGAGTTACTGGAATTGAGGAATAAGCTGCAAAGGGAAATTGGCATACACTTTACAAGCTGCCTGTTAAACCTATATAGAGACGGTAAGGATAGTAATGGCTGGCATGCCGATGATGAGAAGGCCTTGGGAAAAAATCCCGCAATTGCATCCATAAGCCTTGGACAAGAACGCTACTTTCACCTAAAACATAAATTGAAAAAAGATTTAAAGCAAAAATTATTATTGGAACACGGGAGTTTACTTCTTATGAAAGGGGAAACCCAGCATTGTTGGTATCACCAAATTCCAAAAACTGCCAAACCAATACAGGAACGCATCAATATTACCTTTAGGGTCATTAAATAAAAAAATCGGTTACGAAAACCGATTTTTTTATGCCTTTGTTATTTCCGTTGGACACTGCCCCTAACCTACCAGGCATTTACGTTAGTCTCCTCACACCCAACTTCAATAACAATAACTCAACTTCTTTGCCAATTAATATAAAAATTGGTCAAAAGTCATGTTTTTTTCGATAATAGGCCCAAGAAAAACAAAATACACCATAAGACATTGATTTTAAGCTACCTATAATTAAATATAACACCATACTATAAGATTAGTTTTGAAAGAAGAAAGGCAAGTTATTTTTAATAAAATTTGCAAAAATTACTTAAGAAAAAAGCTCGTTCAACACCTTGGCCAAGCGTAAACCTCCCTTTTGCAGTTGTTTCTCCAGGGTAGCCCAATATTTATAATCATAGGCATAGCCCAATTTTTCACCTACCTCTACCGAACCATAAAGTTCATTGGCAATATCCTGGGATTCCTCTACCCAGTCATATATATTGCCCTGCTGAATAAATTTAATTTGACCCTTGGTAAGCTCCGGTAAATTATTTGCCAATTCCGAATAGCTCATTCCATAGTCATCTATCATATTGGAGTCCCATAATCTATGGAGATTGGTACCTCTTCCAAACCATTGCAATTGGATATCATTGCCCCCTTTATCCTCCAACCTGCCCACATGCATAGGTTGGTGCAGATCCCCTATCAAATGGATCAACATTTTTAAGTAAAATACTTTATCCTCTTCCGTGCTATTCTTATCCTTAACTATTTCAATACACTTTTCTATTCCTATAATTATATCTCCCGCCTCACTAGGTGGAACCTCTGTGTATTTTTTATCGGATGGGTAATTTACATAATGCCAGGGGCTAAATTTGGAAAAGCTACGATCTGCCTTTATTTCATCTGCATAATTTGAAACCAAAGCCAGACTTTGCCCATTTAAAAGTTTCTTTAAGGCCTTTTTGGTCTTTCCAGACAAATGTTGCTGCGCAACCTCCCCAATGGTTCTGTGTCCGGTCTTGGACCATTCCATATCGTTGCCATAGCTTAGTTGAAAAATAAGTAGGCACAGTACCGTAATTCTTTTCATATTACTATATGTTGTTTGCTTTATCAATACCAAACGTATCAAAAACTAGCTAATATTTAAAAACTGGATAATAACCTTTGAAAAAATTCAAGGAAATTCTATAAATCTAAATCTTGAGGGAGCTCAAAATTAATGAATTGAAGTATAACTAAATGTTAAGAAGTCAATCCTTTTGATTTTTTAATTTAATCTTGCAGTTCTTAATTGTAAAAGATGATGTTGAAGAATATAAAAAATCCCTTTCTAAGGATTGGAATAATTTCTTTACTGGTAATAGGTAGCTCCGTTCTTTTATTGGTCCTGAGTATATATATGGGGGCATGGGGAAAACTTCCCGGCAAGAAGGAACTTTCGGATTTCAAGTACCAAAGAGCTTCCGAAGTCTATTCTGCAGACAGTGTCCTTATAGGTAAGTATTTTCTGTTCGACAGGCAGCCCGTACAATATGAGGATGTACCTAAAAATTTAATAGAGGCCTTGGTGGCTATTGAGGATGAGCGCTTTTATGATCATTCTGGAATAGATTACAAGAGTCTTGTACGCGTGGCCTTCAAGACCATCCTAATGCAGGATCAATCGGCAGGTGGTGGTAGCACCATTAGCCAACAACTTGCCAAGAATTTATATCCCAGGGAAAAATCCGGAAAGTTTAATCTGGCCATATCAAAATTTAAGGAAATGATAATAGCTTCCCGCTTGGAATCCATGTACTCCAAGGAAGAAATTCTGATGCTTTATTTGAACACCGTTTCCTTTGGAGACAACACTTTCGGAATAGAAAGTGCTTCCTTAAAATTCTTCAATAAATCTGCAAAGGAACTTGAGCTGCAAGAAAGCGCTACACTAGTAGGCATGTTAAAGGCAACCTATGGTTATAACCCCCGCGTTTTTCCAAAAAACAGCTTAAACAGGCGTAATTTGGTATTACAATCCATGTATTCCAATGATTTTATATCACAAAAAGAGGCAGATAGCCTTAAACTACTTCCATTACAACTGGATTATCGGGAATACGATTACAATGAGGGCATAGCTCCCTACTTTAGGGAAGAGGTAAGAAAACAAATGCTAAGTTGGGCCAAAGCGCAAAAAGAAAAGGGACTGGAATACAATATTTACACTTCCGGACTTAAAATTTATACCACATTGGATTCCAAAATGCAGTTATTGGCAGAAGAAGCAATGGAGCAACATATGAAAGCACTTCAAAACAGCTTTGAAAAAAGCTACGGTAAGCGCGCGCCCTGGATTAAGGACCAAAAGCTCATTAATAAAATTATACAGAGTTCCGAACCCTATAAAAAATGGAAGAACGCAGGGCTCAACGAGAAGGCAATAATGGACTCGATGAACTTAAAAAAAGAAATACAGTTGAGCAATTGGAATCAGGATGAAATGCGCTCTGCCAGTACCATAGATAGTTTATTGCACTATCTTAAATTCTTAAATACCGGATCTCTATCCATGGATCCAACAACCGGAGCGGTTAAGACATGGATCGGTGGAATTAATTTTAAACACTACAAATACGATCATATTTCACAGAGCAAGCGTCAAGTAGGCTCTGCATTTAAACCCATTGTCTATACCGCTGCCCTTGAAAATGGCATAACGCCCTGCACCTACTTTTCCGCTCAAGAAGTTGCCTATAAAAATATGGAGGGTTGGTCTCCCAGTAATTCCGGAAAGAAAGATGAGGCCTACCTAAATTATTCCATGGAAGAGGCCCTGAGCAACTCTGTTAATACCGTGGCGGTGAAGGTTTTGGAAAAAACAGGTATTCCCAATGTAATAGGGCAAGCACAGAAAATGGGTATTGAAACCCCATTGCCCTCACTACCTTCATTGGCATTGGGCACTGCCGAGATCAAAATCAATGAATTGGCAGGTGCCTATGCCAGTTTTCTGAACAATGGCAAATCTGTCACCCCATTTTTAATCCACAGAATTACCAACGAAAAGGATTCCATAATTGAGACCTTTAAGCCAGTTGTAGCCGAAAAAAGGGCCTTTTCAGAAGAAACAGGCCAAATTATGTTAGAGATGATGAAGGCCACAGTGAATAGCGGTACTGCTGCCCGTATTCGTTCTACCTATGGAATTAAAAATGACATTGCCGGAAAAACCGGAACAACACAAAACAACAAGGATGCCTGGTTCGTAGCTTTGACCCCTAAGCTACTTAACATAACATGGGTGGGATTGGACAACCATGAAATTGGCTTTAGCAGCACAAGCTTGGGACAGGGCGCCAATGCGGCATTGCCCATTTTTGCGCTTTGGATACAAAAGTTAAATGCTGACAAATCCTTTGACCACATAACCAAAGCCAAATTTCCCACTCCTAGTTCCGCTGTGATGAACAAACTGGATTGCGACCCAGTAAAAAGGGATGGCTTTTTTAAAAGGCTTTTCAAGAATCCCAAAAAGAAGAAAACCAAAGATTTTAAAACCGGTAATACAAAGACTTAAACGCTCGAGATTTATTTAGTACCAAAGTGTTCATGGTTATTAAATTATTTATATCTTTATGATATCATTTTAATATCATTATAAATCAATCACCATGAAACAAGAAAAAAATATTATCCCTACCAATGGCTATATTATGCTACCTGTATTATTAGGGCTCTTCATATTAGCCATTGTGCTAGTAGTCGGTGGCGTACCGCTGGCGTTACCAATCTTCGTCATATGTATTATATCATTACGTGGGTTTGTTTTGGTAAATCCCAATGGATCCAGGGTGCTACTCCTCTTTGGGAAGTATATGGGTACCATTAAAAAAAATGGCCTTTTCTGGGTCAATCCCTTTTATAACAAAAATAAAATTTCCCTGAGGGCCAGTAATTTTGACAGTGAGCGCCTAAAGGTCAATGATAAGCTTGGAAATCCAATCATGATCAGTACCATTTTGGTATGGAGGGTTACCGATACATATAAGGCTGCCTTTGAAGTGGACGACTATAAGAATTTCGTCCGCGTACAAACAGATGCCGCTGTACGCAAATTGGCCAGCATGTACCCCTATGACAATTTTGCGGATGAGGGCCATACGGAGGATATTACCTTACGATCCAGTGTAAATGAAGTAAGCGAAGCCTTGGAAAAAGAGGTTCAGGAAAGATTGGCCATGGCAGGCATAGAAGTATTGGAAGCCAGAATTGGATATCTGGCCTATGCCCAAGAAATTGCCAATGCCATGTTAAAAAGGCAACAGGCCACGGCAATTGTAGCTGCGAGACATAAAATAGTGGAAGGTGCGGTAAGCATGGTAGAAATGGCGCTGGATCAATTAGGAAAGAAGGAAATAATTGACTTGGACGAGGAACGAAAAGCGGCTATGGTAAGCAATCTTATGGTAGTCCTTTGCTCGGATAAGGATGCATCGCCAATTGTCAATGCCGGGACACTTAACCATTAATCATTGCAAGGTAATATTATACGCCCGTTATGGTCTGGTTTTTATGGTCAACATACCGTTGGCTATCTTTGGCAATAGACCTATGTACCCTTATCTTTGCCGATATATAGGGCAGAACCTTGTTAAAAAAATCGAAGTATAATATTGGATTCCAAGTTTGAAAACGAAGCGAACACCTAGGCCAAGGAATATTGAAAGGTGAAATAAATCTATCAGGACCTTCTTTAAAGTTTTTAAAATAATTTTAAAGTGGTAAAAACTGATCATATGAGTAAAAAGAAAGCTTTTGCATTGCGATTAAATGAAGATATGCTGAAAGCCATTGAGAAATGGGCTTCGGATGAATTTCGTAGTGTAAATGGCCAAATAGAATGGATGTTGATGAAGGAACTAAAAGAGGCCAAACGTGCGCCCAAACAAAAAGAGGAATAATTTTAAACATACTTCAGACAGGTGCAATAAGTACCATTGAAACAACTCCATTACCTATTTTGTACTTAAAACTTATCTTTGCCAACAAATTAATTCCAAAAACCTAAACCCAGTCCCCCAATATGGATTTCAAAATTTTATGTTCCGATTTGGATGGCACTTTATTGACCTTTAAGGATAATGTCTCCGATTTTACAATTTCGGAAATCAAAAGAATAAAGGACCATCTAAGGATTATACTGGTCTCGGCCAGAATGCCGCAGTCCATGACCTATATTCAAAAAAATCTAGGCATAGAAAATGAACCCATTATATGTTACAATGGGGCGTTGGTACTGCACGGTTCAAAAGAATTGTTCTCCACTTATATCAATATGGACCAAATAGCCTCAATATATGACATGGCCAACAAGGTCGGAATTCAGCTGGGCCTATATTCAAAAAGCGAATGGTATGTAGAAATGGACTCTGAGCGCGTACTAAAAGAAATAAAATATACTAAAACCCTTCCCACCTATAGGCATACCCAAGCCACCATTGAGGACTGGAGGGATAGAAAAATTGGAGCCCATAAAATTATGCTGATGGGAAACAAAGAAAATACCGACGGTCTTTTCCCGATACTTCAAAAAAATTTCAACCAAACCCTGAACCTGTATCGTTCCAACGATACCCTGATCGAAATTGCCCCAAAATCGGTTTCCAAATTAACCGCCATTAAACTGTTGCTGGAAGACCATGAAAGTTTAAACGACGTTATTGCCTTTGGTGACAATTACAACGATATGGAAATGCTTCAAAACGTAGGTCGTGGAATAGCGGTAGCCAACGCCCGTGAAGAAGTAAAAGGTATTGCCAGCGATCTTGCCCTGAAAAACTCTGAGGACGGGGTGGCCCATTATATAAAACAGCATATTTTAATTTGATTATATTTGGCGGAACTGAAAAGCCCTATTGAACTAATTTTTATATGAACGAACCAATTATTACCAATGATACCGTTGTATTTGGACTACTTACCCTTTGTTTGGGATTTATATTTTACACCTCTTCCTTAAAAACTGGTTTTTGGAGTAAATTCTACAATATAGTACCTGCCGTTCTAATGTGCTATGTACTGCCTTCCATATTGGCCAGTAGTGGTTTAATATCGGACGAGACCTCCGGTCTCTACTTTATGGCCAGTAGATATTTGTTGCCGGCGGCCTTGATTTTAATGACCTTGAGTATTGATCTTAAAGCTATTGCCAATTTGGGATCAAAAGCCCTGATCATGTTCCTTACCGGTTCGGTAGGAATCATAATAGGTGGGCCATTGGCAATTTTATTAATATCCATATTCTCTCCTGAAACCGTTGGCGGAAACGATTTTGATGCCATTTGGAGAGGTCTTGCCACTATTGCCGGTAGTTGGATCGGTGGGGGAGCCAACCAAGCTGCAATGCTCGAAATTTATCAGTACAATCCGGACAAATATGGCGGAATGGTTTTGGTTGATATAGTGGTCGCCAACGTTTGGATGGCCGTTATTTTGTTGGGCGTAGGAAAAACAAAAAAAATAGACCGTTGGCTTAAGGCGGACACCTCTGCTATTGAAGAACTTAGAATAAAAGTTTCCAAGTTCACCGAAAAAATAACCAGGGTCCCCACATTAAAGGATTATATGATGATGCTGTTTTTTGCCTTTACGGGGGTTGGTATTTCCCATTTTTTTGGGGATTATATCAGTTCATATTTGACCAGCACCTTTGAAAGCGTAAGCGATAATAAAAGTTTTCTATCCTTTTTGGGTTCCAGTTTCTTTTGGATGGTAGTTCTGGCAACCGTAGTGGGGATAGTACTCTCCTTTACCAAGGCAAAGAATTATGAAGGGGCCGGAGCAAGTAAATTAGGCAGTGTATTTATCTATATCTTGGTGGCCACCATAGGTATGAAAATGGATTTGGGCAAGGTTTTTGAAAACCCGGGCCTAATTGCTATAGGGTTTGTGTGGATCACGATTCACGCTGTTTTGCTGATCGTTGTTGCCAAATTGATCAAGGCTCCCTATTTCTTTCTTGCCGTGGGTAGTCAGGCCAACGTAGGAGGTGCAGCCTCTGCCCCTGTGGTAGCTGCGGAGTTTCACCCTTCATTGACCTCGGTCGGTGTTTTACTGGCCGTTTTTGGCTATGTGGTAGGTACTGGTGGTGCCATACTTTGTACAATTCTCATGGAAATTGCATCAAAAGTTTAAAATTCAATAAACTTTAATGATATTTGCGCTTCAAAAAAAATAATATGAAGAAAATTTTAATGGTCGCGGTACTGGCAATAATTATTAGCTCTTGTGGGGGCGGCAGTACTGAAAATACTATGACCGTTACCGGAAATGTAAAGGGGCTGAAAAAAGGGACCCTTTATCTGCAACACATTGCGGATACTACCTTGGTCACAGTTGATTCGCTTGTAGTGGATGGGGATGGTAATTTTTCCTTTACCACGGAACTGGAAAGTCCTGAGTTGTTCTACCTATACCTTGATAAAAAGGATAACAATAGCATAAATGACCGAATTACCTTCTTTGGGGAACCTGGAACAATAACCATTAATACCAATTGGAACACCTTCGACCTTAATGCGAAAATTGAGGGGTCTAAAAGTAATGAGAAGCTAAAGGAATATCTGGAAGTAATGTCCAAGTTCAACACTAAGAATTTGGAATACGCAAGGTTGAGTATGGATCCCAATACCCAAAGTGACTCTGTTGCTTTTGATTCACTTCAAGATTTAACCGAAAAAAATGTTAAGAGAGGGTACCTCTACGCCATTAATTTTGCGTTGAACAATGCAGATTCCTATGTAGCACCTTACATTGCTGTAAAGGAAGTTTCAGATGCCAACCTTAAATATTTGGACTCTATAAACAATACGCTCTCTGTTGATGTAGCCAATTCCAAGTACGGTAAGGAATTAAAAGAACATATTGAAAACCTTAGGAAAGAAACTAAAGAATAAAAAAAAGCATCCAATAAATGGATGCTTTTTTTAAATACCTACTAAGGGAAATACTACCCTAATTTATTAAGTTGTTCAATTAAAGAACCTGCTCTGGTTTCCAATTCCGCTTTAACGGATTTTAAATGGGCCGGTCTGTTCTCCACCGACTTCTGGTTTACTTTCGCGATCAACTCGTCAAAGACTTCTATTGCATTATCTATTATTGCATTACCTTCTTTTGAATTTTGCTTATTTCCAGAAGCTTCCACTAAATACACCGCTTCAATAATATCTCCTAAAACGTAATTAATGTCTTTCTTTAAATCTTTTATACTTGCCATTGGTAAATTTTTTTTTGCAAAAGTAATCATTTTCAGATAGTAACCTCTAAAAGTTTTGCACTCGTTGTTATTATATTTATTTTTTTGGACTGTGCGGGCACTAAAGTGGTCTCCCCTTTTTTTATGGAAACCGAGCCAAATTCATTAGAAATTGTCGCCTTTCCGCCTACACACATGTATATGGTGAACGAATCCCTTTTTTCAACATCCAATTCCAGATCCTTGGTAAGCTCTAAAATGTTGGTATTGAAATAAGGACAGGAAACCATATTATTTACACTGTCTTTTTTATCGGAATATTTTACTTTAAAATCATCTTTCTTGGTGTAATCTATAGCGTCCAGGGCCAAATCGGTATGCAATTCCCTTAAATTGCCATTTTTATCCTTCCTATTAAAATCGAAGACACGATAGGTAA
The DNA here is from genome assembly GCF_023016025.1 of Arenibacter sp. S6351L. Lineage (NCBI taxonomy): Bacteria > Pseudomonadati > Bacteroidota > Flavobacteriia > Flavobacteriales > Flavobacteriaceae > Arenibacter > Arenibacter sp. S6351L. Next base: position 41,180 of record NZ_JALKBB010000039.1, read on the forward strand.
TATCGGAAGTCTGTTGAATCTCTGCCAGCAAAACTCCAGCACCAATAGCATGCATTTTACCAGTATTTATAAAAAAAGTATCCCCTTCCTTTACACTTTCGTAGTTCAACAAATCCAACAGAGTATCCTCTTCAATACTCTTGGCATATTCTTCCTTGGTCACATCCCTGTTAAAACCTACTATTAACTCCGCACCTTTATCTGCATCCATAATATACCACATCTCCGTTTTTCCAAAGGAATTGTGGCGTTTTTTGGCCAATTCATCATTGGGATGCAATTGGATGGACAAATCCTGTTTGGCATCAATAAACTTAATAAGTATTGGGAATTCCTTACCAAATCGTTCAACAACGCTCTTTCCCAATAATTCTTCCGGATATTTGTTGATCAATTCCTGCAAAGAAGTACCAGATAAATCACCATTGGCTACTACTGAAACGTCCCCTTTCACTGTAGAAAGCTCCCAACTTTCCCCTGTAATGTCATTTTCAATGGGTTTTCCCAAAACATCTTTTAATTTGGTACCGCCCCAAAGTCGCTCTTTAAGGATAGGATTGAATTTTAAAGGGTATAAGTTCATTCTGATTGGTATTAGGTATTTGTATTCTATTTATTAAATTGATTAACCTGCTTAAAAGGTAGTTTCATAATTTTTCACAATTCTGATTGATAATAATAAACCTCAGCTATCCGGAGAAGGTTACATAATTTCTTGGCGTTTCGTATAGTACAACTTCCAACTCGTTTGAAGCTGGAATATGGGGTCTAAGCTGGTTCCAAATATAAACTGCAATATTTTCCGCTGTGGGATTTAACGTCTTGAACCATTCCACCTCCACATTTAGATTTTTATGATCCAGTTGATTTTCAATTTTTTCCCTTATAAGCTCCTTTAAGACTTTCATATCCATGACAAAGCCCGTTTCCTTATCTATTTCTCCTGTAACACTAACTATGAGCTCATAATTATGGCCATGAAAATTGGGGTTATTACATAATCCAAAAACATTATCATTTTTTTCAAAACTCCACTCTGGTCTATACAACCTGTGAGCAGCATTAAAATGAGCTTTTCTACTTACCTTAACTTTCATATTGCCGTATTGTATTGCGAAATATGGTTGTAAAACTTATCGAAAATAATTTTGAACCAGGCTGTGTATTTCTCTGGGGAAGTAAGCATATCCTGTCTAATATCTACAGGTTTCATCCATTTCCAAGACGCAACCTCCTCTGGGTTTATGTGTGGTTCCCCATTGTAGTGCCCTATCATCACATGATCCAATTCATGTTCGGTAAGACCATTGTCAAAAGGAGCTTTATAAATAAACGAGAACAACTCCTTCAATTCCGTCTCAAATCCCATTTCTTCTTTCAATCTTCTCTTCCCTGCCTGAATATTGGATTCTCCCTCCCTCTGATGACTACAACAGGTATTGGTCCACAAAAGCGGGGAATGATACTTATGACCTGCTCTTTGCTGAATCATTGTTTCTCCCTTATCATTCATTATAAAAACTGAAAATGCCCTATGGAGCATAGCTTTTTCATGGGCCTCCATTTTTGGCATCAGACCAATTTGAACATCAAATTCATCAACAAGAATTACATTTTCCTCTTCCATTTTGTAAAAATAAAACCTTTCCCCAATAATAAGGGTTAAGTGCGTCATAAAAATTAAATACTTTAAAGCTGGAGGGTCTTATTGCCTTTTCCCTAAAGAAAGGTTGAAAGAGATAGATTCTACCACGAACGTTATCCAAATAATTTCATTTTAAGATGTAATGAAAATTGGCATAAATCTTTAGACACGGGCAGCGGACGATTTCCGTATGTGAATATAACTTTCAGACTAAGCTTACGAGGCAAGTGGTCAAAATAATTCTTAAACCCTCAAGGTCAACCAAGAAGCATTGAATTTAAGACAGCTTTAAAAAGTAGGTGTTGGTTAGTTCATCATATTTCAATAAACCTATGGCTTATGAAATACGGATATCACTTATGAAATTTCTGATAGGCTTTTAGAAGAATCTAGGCGATTTTAAATTGCCTAGCTCCTTGATGAAGTCGTACCGTAAAATAATCTCAAAGGATCCATCATTAAAGGTAGCTTGTCCCAACTCGGTTGTTTCTTTATCATAAGCCATTCCAATTAGAAAAGAATTAGAGATATTGAAACCTACCATGGCACTTAATGCCGCATCCCAGCGATATGCCGCTCCAACAATAAATTTGTCGTTGAGCATAAAATTGGCAGAAACATCTACTTGCACAGGTGCACCTTGAACTATTTTGGTTAAAAGGGCCGGTTTAAATTTTAAATTGGTATTCAGATCGAACACATATCCGGTTATCAAATATAAATTCATCTGTTCCTTTGCTGTAGACAAAGCTTCACCATCAAAATGTGTCGTCTGTAAAAATCGAGGTACTGATAAGCCTGCATAGAATTTCTCGTTGTGATAATATACTCCAGCACCTATGTTGGGCGAAAATTTATTATCAATATCCTGTTGTAAAGTAGGATCTGGCCCACCTGGGTTGGTATAATCTTGATTAAGTTCTGAAAAACGTATGTCCAACATATGGGCACTGGCCTTTAAACCAAAACTTAATCTTCCTTCTTGGGAAGTATATACGGTGTATGAAAAATCTCCATCAAAATAAGTTTCTGAAGTGGGGCCAATTTTATCGTTTACAATTGACATGCCCAAACCCACTCCCCTGTAGCCTATAGGTGAGTGTAAATTTAGTGTCTGGGTAGTAGGGGCTCCATCCAAACCCACCCATTGGGACCTATGTAATGCTGCAATACTGATATGTCCCCTGGAACCTGCATAAGCAGGATTTACACTTACCGTATTGTACATATACTGGGTATATTGGGCATCTTGTTGCGATTGTACCGTGTTACTAACCAACATGACTATGGCAAATAAGTACCACAACAGCTGATTGGAATCTAGGATATTTTTTAGAAGATTTGGCATCTTTTATCTGTTTATGTAAATGTATCCCGTAAGGGTCGTCATCTTTCCACCGGCCGATGGACTATAGTCCAAAATGTAGAAATAAGTTCCTACCGGCAATTGATTATCCTTTGCAACGGTCACCCTACCTTCAGAAGTACCGTCGAAATAGTTGGAATCATTATTATAGGCTTTGGTTGCATAAACCAATACTCCCCAACGGTTATATATTTTGATGGTATTGTTTGGATAATTTTCTATTCCCTTTATGGTCAGAACATCATGAATTCCATCATTATTCGGTGTTATAACGTTAAATACTTCCACTCCATCATCCAATATGATTAAATCTGAATCCAAATAATTAGGAATACCATCCTCATCAAAATCGTCGTTGGCATAATTTCCATCCCCATTTTCATCTTCATCAATAGTAAGTATTCCGTCATCGTCATCATCGGTATCCCTGTAATCAACTTCATCATCCCCATCGGTATTGGGCAGATCATTGTAGGGATCATTTATTTCATCGTTAACATCAATATCAATAGTTGTACTGCCTTCATAACCATCATCCAAACCATCATTATCTTTATCCGAACCAATATAAACTACATCCGGAATACCGTCATGGTCGTGATCATGACCTTCAATACTGTCCGGAACATTATCGTTATCACTATCCTCGTCCAAGTAATCTGGCAAACTATCCCCGTCCGTATCTATTGGGAACAAGCCAAGATTGCCATTGTTTTCATAGGCATCGTCCAGACCATTATTATTGGCATCTACACCACTAGGTTGAATATAACCTTGGGTGGTTTGTGCTTCAACGTTATCTGGAATACCATCATTATCACTATCAATATCCAAGTAATCCGGTATACCATCACCATCGGAATCCGTTGGATCTGTAGACGGATCATTATCACCATCCAAATTAAGATCTTCGAAACTGTCCAAAATTCCATCGTCATCACTATCAATATCAACTATTCCAAGCGGATTCACCAATATATTGACGTTGGCAGTACTACAATTTGATTGATCATCACATATGGTGTACGTAAAAAGATCATTGCCTACATAGCCATTGTTGGGAGTATATGTTACCGTATCGTCCCTAAGATCATTAGGTGTACCATTATTATTTACTACTACATTGCCATTGGATGGACTTGTGGTAGTTATGGTTCCCAGGATAGGGATATCATTGTCGTTCACCAAAATATCTATATCAACAGGCATATTTTCCAAGGTAGCCACAGAATCATCAAAAGCATCAACAATAGGAAGTACGTCCACATTTACAGTGGCTGTACTACAATCTCCCAGGGAATTACAAATGGTATAGCTAAATGTACTTGGACCATTGTAATTAGGATTTGGAACAAAAGTTATGATATCATCCGATGGATTATTTGGTGTACCATTATCATCAATAAGAACGTTCCCATTAAATGGATTGGTTGTAGTTAAAATCCCAGTTGTAGGCAAATTGCTATCATTATCAAAAATGGGAACTACCACGGAAGAATCTTCATTAACCGTGATAAAATCGTCCACCAAAACACTGGACTGCTGTAAACAAACCACAGTAAAATTTGGCAGATCAAAGGAGTTCCCTGCCTTGGTTACAGTGGCAGTATAGCGCACTACACTCTGCGTGGCAATCACCGTAGGTCTTAGTTGATCCCCACTAACTGCCGGAGACCAACTTATGGCAGCACTGGCACCCACATTATTGGATATATCCATCGTTACCTCATTATCCGGACTCGTACAATCCGTTACTATAAAATAACCAGTAGCATTTGATCCACACAGGGTCCCGTCATATGTTGCAAAATAAATCCCGGAGGATGTTACCTCGTAAAAAAAATCGGTACCCAAAACCGTAGAAGTGTCGGAAGCCTCGTACCATTTGTAATTATGTTCATCGGTACTGTTGGGTGCCTGCAACAAAAATTGCGCATTGGCCCTATTAGCACCAAAGAATATGGTTACAAGGGTAACAAAAAGAAATCTATATATGTGTTTTGGTTTCAAACTCCTGTTGTACCTAGTTGGTTTATTTATTCTATTATTTTACTACAAATACTACGTTGATCAATGAATTGTAATCTGTTGGTGTTGCAATCACATTATAGGTCATTACACCAGATGCATTTATAGTCACACCGCTAAAAACCGCAGGATCAAAATATGTAACATAGTAATATAACTCTGTTGCGGCATAAGTGGGTATTGCTGTTGGTGCTCCGGCACTAGAAACTGCAGGCGTTGCAAACTGAGCCGTATATTGCGAATACAGATCAATTGTCCTACCACTACCTGTTGTTGATGCATCTACTGCAATTGAAGGTGGATAGAAAATTCTAGCAGCCTTAGAAGTAATTGGTGCTATAGCATCTATCACTTCTTTAACCGTAGTTTCTGTTGTAAACCCTTGTGCAACAGATTTGCCAGCATCATCAACGTCAATAGGTACACGTAAAAGAACTTCATCATCATATTGATCATCGGTATTATCCAAATACACCGACAAATCGATAGGTGTTGCTGTTGGATCACCAGTAAGACTCAATATATGGGAAGCCAGACTTAAATCTTGATCATCCGTTGCTGGATCCCCTGCTGGACCAGTTGCTCCCGTTGGACCTTGGGCACCTGTAGCTCCAGTTGGACCCTGAGGACCTGCTGGACCTTGAGGACCTACAGCACCATCTATACCATCAGATCCGGCTGGACCTGCTGGACCTTGGGCTCCTGTATCTCCTTTGGCTCCGGTTGGCCCCTGAGCTCCCGTAGGACCTTGCGCTCCCGTGGCTCCTGTATCACCAGTATCTCCTTTAGCACCAGTTGGCCCCTGAGCTCCCGTAGGACCTTGGGCACCTGTGGCTCCTGTGTCACCAGTATATCCTTTGGCTCCGGTTGGCCCCTGAGCTCCAGTAGGACCTTGCGCTCCAGTAGCTCCTGTAGGACCTTGCGCTCCCGTGGCTCCTGTATCTCCCGTTGGACCCTGGGCACCAGTTGCTCCTGTGTCACCTGTATCTCCTTTGGCTCCGGTTGCCCCCTGAGCTCCAGTAGGACCTTGGGCACCTGTGGCTCCTGTGTCACCAGTATCTCCTTTAGCACCAGTTGCTCCTGTGTCACCTGTATCTCCTTTGGCTCCGGTTGGCCCCTGAGCTCCCGTAGGACCTTGGGCACCTGTGGCACCTGTGGCTCCTGTATCTCCTGTTGGACCCTGGGCACCGGTTGCTCCTGTATCGCCAGTATCTCCTTTGGCACCAGTTGGGCCTTGAGCTCCCGTAGGACCTTGGGCTCCAGTAGCTCCTGTAGGACCTTGCGCTCCCGTGGCTCCGTCACTACCCGGAGGTCCTTGTGGACCTGCCGGACCTTGTGGACCGGTATCAGGATCAATCCAAGAATATATTCCTGAGCCGTCGGTGGAAAGCACTTGTCCGCCTGTTCCTCCCGCCGGTAATTCTATTTCATTATACGGATCATCATCAGCATCACGAATATCAATTGTTGTACTACCTCCTCTTTCCAAGGCTATATTTACTGACTCATTCACACTAACAACTGAACTACTAATTCCCTGATTATCTGTATTTAATAAAGATTTATCTACCCACTCTACTGTACCGGTTGCATCGGTAACCATTACCTTATCATTACCACCGCTTAGTATATTTTCTGTCTGTACCGCATCGTCGGCCAGTTTAGCATTGGTCACCGCATCGGCAGCCAATTCTGTAGTTCCCACGGCCCCGGCAGCTATCTCAAGGGTAACATCACCTAATAAAGCATTTCCATCGCCACCTACCGTTAGATCGGAGGAAGTAATGTTACCATCACCAGTAATCGCTGTACCGTCTACTTCCAATGCTCCGGTGGTCGCGTTCTGTACCAATCCGCTTCCCGCAACGTCAGCGTTGATCTTGGATGCCGTTACGGCATCATTGGCCAATTCGTTCGCCGTAATACCTCCCGTGGCCACATCCAATGTATACGGACTTACAGTAGTACCCGCTCCTGAAC